>NZ_MUET01000019.1:0-46308 GCF_001995685.1 Salinivibrio sp. IB282
TTTTTGCCTCGACATGCTCGCTGAACGCTTGCCCTGCGTGCCGTGTCGATGTGGGGCGTAGTATAGCGACGCGGATCACACTGACAAGGGATTTTTACGTTTTTTATTTCGACTGAGCAATAATCCACCTAAAATGATGAATAACCAGCGTTTTGAAACATTATTGATACGAGACCTTTACCGCAAGGTAACGCTGGCTTGTTTTCTTGGTCTTTTTCACGACATGCATTGCCGAACTGTTGTCATGTCATCACTTTAATTGTTCTATTTAATGACGCTTATGAAATCACCAGTTAATTTTGCTTTAGTCATCTGCATCGCTGTCCTTGGCGCGATTATCGTCAGCCTCATGGACGTCAACTCACCCGCTCTTTCGTTTGCTGTGGGTGCAATACTTAGTGGTCTAGCTTGCCTATATCTTCCTTTACCCAATTTTATTCAGCCAGAGCAAAGGCCATCTACATCAACGTCATCAAGCGAAAAAGAAGAAGAGTCTCCGCAAAGCAAAACGCTATACGTCGGAAACTTACCTTATCGTGCGAATGAAAATGATGTGCGCACGCTGTTTAGCGAACATGGAGAAGTGTTTGCCGTTCGTCTTATGAAAGACAAGCGAACCGGCAAGCGACGAGGATTTGGTTTTGTGGTGATGGCCGCCGGGCATGCCGACGRCGCCATCAACGCACTCAATAACAATGTTTATGGCGAGCGGACACTTAAAGTCCGTGAAGCGAATGAGCCAAAAAAGCAGGCGAATAGCTGACATCCGTAAAACCTATCGATCGGATAAAGTCCGCTAAAGCATCGGCTTTAATAGGGGTTGCCGTCGCATAAGCATAATGCTTTGACGTCGCAACGGTAGCCCTTGCGTCGCTATGTAGACTGACCAGCGAAACCACGCGACGCGCAATCGCATCTCCCGAATCAATTAAACCGACTGAGTCACCCACTACTGATTGGATTTCATCACGCAGTAAAGGAAAGTGAGTGCAACCCAGTACGAGGGTATCGACGGTTCCTTTAAACGGGCGCAATATAGCCGCGAGATCTTGCTGATTCACCGCCTCACCCCGGAGTTTGCGTTCTGCCATATGCACGAGCGCCGTGGTACCGACTGAGACTACCTGGCACTCTTTGGCAAAGTCCGCCACTAATTGTTCGGTATAAGGGCGGGCGACGGTGGCTGGCGTAGCGAGTAAGCCAATGATTTTTTTCTGACTGATCGCTGCTGCAGGCTTGATCGCAGGCACAACCCCCACGACCGGAAGCGCTAGCTGCTGACGGAGCGTCGGTAATACCAACGTCGATGCTGTATTGCATGCAATGACCACGATATCAATATCATGGTGCGCACACACCGCTTGCACTTGAGCCGCCACCCGTGTGATCAAGCGCGTGTCCTCTAACTCGCCGTATGGAAAAGCTTCGTTATCGAACAAATAGGTGTAGTTAGCGTCAGGTAGCTGCTCTCGCACTGACTGATAAATCGATAAGCCACCCACACCGGAGTCGAAGATCAATATATTGGGCTGCGCCATGGGACACCCATTCAATAAAAAACGCCCTTATCATAACGATAAAGGCGTGATTAAAGCTAGTTTCACCATAAAAGCAAACGCTAGTACTGATAATCTAACGTCATAAAATAGGCGCGTTCGGCCGCAGGATAACCACCCGCGGTTTCGTAGTCTTTATCAAATACATTATCGACTTTACCTTTTACGGTCAGATTATCGGTCGCCTGATAGGACGCAGTGGCCGCCCATAAACTATAACTACCTAAGCGGCCATTCAGATCAGTTCGCTCGCTTTGATATTGCCACTGTGTGCCCAGTAGTATGCGCTCCCATTGGTACGATGCCTGCCATTTCGCCACCCGTTTGGCACGACGTTCGAGCTGCTCACCGGTTTTATCCTTTTTGGGATCTTTATACTCCAATGAGAGCTGGTTATGGAGTGATGCCACATCAAAGTTGGCGATGAGTTCAATCCCCTTAATCGTCACCTCACCAATATTACGGTTTTTCTTGGCTTCATCGTCCCAATCAATCATATTGTCGATATGGTTAATATAGCCGGTAAGCGACCAATCAATGCCTGTGGTTAAGCCATGCAGAGCAAGCTCGGTGTTCACCGACTCGTCCGGGTCCAGATTTCCATCTGAATAAGCAATATCAACAAAGCTAGGCGCCTTAAAAGCGGTGCCGTAACTAGCGATCAATTGATACCCTTCCGCTATCGCTAGACCCGCGCTTGCCTGCCACGTCGTATGCTGCCCGTATTGTTGGTTATCATCCGACCGTGCGCTTGCCTCTATAGATAGTGCCTCTACTGGGCTAAATTGCGTTAAAAGGTAAGTGCCCAGGTTATCGCGCGGATTGATTGCAATATCATCGGGGTTGGTAATCAAGCTTCCTTCATTAAAGGTATCGTGTCGATAATCCACGCCACCACCAAGCAGCCAATCCTCCGTAGCTTGATACTGGAGTCCCAACGAGGTAGAGACTTGCTCCACATCAGAATTTTTATTCTCCTTACGCGCACTGCCAGGAAAGTAGTCATACTTATCTCGCTGAGAAAACTCCCCGCTCAGGGTTGCACTCCAGACCCCTGAGCGATAATTCAGATTGCCAGCCAGTGCTTGGCTTTCTAACCAACTGTGCTTTATTTGGTTAGATTCGTTGTCATTGTAATCGTATTCATTCTGATACCAACGCCCGGTGATATCGGCCGACCAAGATGCATTCCAACGATGACTGTAGCCAAGTTGTGCATTGCGGCCGGTAAAACCATGCTGATCACCCAAGTTACTTGTCGTTGGATGAACATTGTATCCATCATTCGACTCATACCCAGCCATGCCWGAAAAGTGACCCTTATCGCCCAATTTTGTTGCCCATGCGCCACTAACAGCATGATGATCCAAACTGCCCATGGTCGCGGAAACAATGGCTCGCTCTTTATTGCTTTTGGTGATGATATTGATCACACCGCCGATCGCGCTCGACCCATAGAGTGTGGCGCGTGCGCCGCGAATAACCTCAATACGCTCGATACTGTTTACTGGGATCTGATTAAAATCCACCGAGCCTGTGATAGACGAGGCCATACGCACCCCATCAATCAAGACTAAAGAGTGGTCTGATTCTGTGCCGCGCATAAAAATAGAGGCAAGTTGTCCACGGCCTCCGCTTTGAGCAATCTCGATGCTCGGTACCGTGCGCAATACATCGACAAGGCTTCGCGCCTGCAAACGCGCAATGTCTTGACGCGTCAAAATGGTTGCTGATTGCAATACCGAGGCATCGGACTGCGCAAACCGACTGGCGGTCACCACCACCGTTTCGGTGTTTGGCTCGGCCCACGTGCTCACAGGGAAAAATGACGCTGCCACCAGGCTCGCCACTATCTGTTTGTTCATTGGTTGTTCCTTCCTATCGCGAGAATGTGCAGCGACGTGCTGCGTCTGTGGGCTGTATTCGGACTTAAGAGCATGGCTTTCGCCGCCTACTGCTAACGACTTCCCATCGCATACTATTTATCAGCATTGGCGACAGTGTCTGACCTTGGGTCGGGTTAGGGTCGTTCTCTTACACCGCTGCGCGTCAGTTGCGGACTCTCACCGCATTCCTGTGATCCGTCCTATTGGGTATAGACAGAGCACTGACCCACGCAGGGATAGTAGCCGTCTAGATGGATATTTTCCATTGATAACCTTATTGAATAAGGGAGAATCGTGAGCAAGGGTGGACATAGCTGGGGATTTGTCTAAAATCTGCGCTCATTTTCCAATCGCTGAGGCAGCCATCATGACCAAGGCTCACACCGCCGTTGACTACGACACACAGCTTGCTGAGAAAGTCCAACGACTCAATGCACAACTCGCGCCGTTTCACGCACCTGAGCTAGAAGTTTTTCGCTCACCGGAAACCCACTATCGGATGCGCGCAGAGTTTCGGGTATGGCATGAAGGCGACGACTTGTATTACATCATGTTTGATCCTGCGACCAAGCAAAAATATCGCGTCGATACCTTTCCTGCCGCGAGCCGCTTGATCAATGACCTCATGCCGCTATTAATGGAGGCGATCAAGCCCAACGACGCCTTGCGACGTAAACTGTTTCAGGTTGATTTCCTCTCCACCTTAAGCGGTGAGATCTTGGTGTCTTTGCTTTATCATCGCCAGTTAGATGAAGAGTGGGAAAAGGCCGCGCAAGCGCTTAAACAACGTTTGAACGATGAGGGCTTTAATCTCAACCTGATTGGCCGTGCGCGCAAGCAAAAGAAAGTGCTAGACCGCGACTACGTTTTGGAAAAGCTCAATGCCGATGGTCAGACATTGATCTACCAGCAAATTGAAAACAGCTTTACCCAACCCAACGGACCCGTAGCGGAGAAAATGCTGGAATGGGCCATTGATTGCACTCGCGATAGCCAAGGTGATTTGCTGGAGCTGTATTGCGGGAACGGCAACTTTTCCCTCGCCTTGGCGAAAAACTTTCGCCGCGTCCTCGCCACCGAGCTGGCAAAACCCTCAGTGCAATCGGCGCAGTACAATATTGCCGCCAACAACATCGACAATGTGCAGATTATTCGCATGTCTGCCGAAGAATTCACCCAAGCAATCAATGGCGAGCGCGAGTTCCGCCGCTTAAAAGATCAAGGGGTGACGCTGAGCGACTATCAGTGCAATACTATTTTTGTCGATCCCCCTCGTGCGGGCATGGATGATGAAACCTGCAAAATGGTGCAAGGTTACGATAGGATTTTATATATCTCCTGTAACCCTGAAACTTTGGCCGAAAACCTAGAACGCCTCAGCCAAACACACCGCATTAGTCGCTGTGCGCTGTTTGATCAATTCCCGTTCACCCACCATACCGAAGCCGGGGTGTGGTTAGAGCGCATCGAATAAGGGTTTTACGCTCATTTTTATAAACTAAAAATCGCTCTGGGTACGGCGAGGGATCCGAAAGCGATAAAAAATGGGCATACTGGACATGCCCGTTTTTATTYGCATTAATTAAGGGGACATTACCCACTAAACCAGCACTGACTATCAAGTACTTTTTCCGCAATTGTGATTTGCCTTGGTGTAAATTGCTGCTTTCTTGCGTTCCAAGAATGGACACCTTGAATAATCTTTTCGGTATCTGTTGCTTGTTCATACCGGTTAAGCCAGTGCACTGTAGCAAGAAGCTCTAAGCCCTGTGATGATTCAAAGCCTGCTACTAGTCGAGATACCTTTTCAAACCTMTCCCGCGTATCAGGGTGTTGGTCCAAGAACTTTTGTGCTTCTTCTACCGCTCCGGGTACTAGCTGAAGGACTTTCTCTGGCGCATCGCCACCGTCTGAATAACCAGAGACAAAATGACCTTCAATTGCATTCAACACATGACGCAAATTCTGCGCATAAGGTCCATAGTGCGCCTTTTGATATTGTAAGCGCAGAGGCTCACCGGCTTCTTGCATGAAATACAAAAGCTTGTGCACCTCAAGCAATGAAACCGATGGATCAAGCAAGCCTTTCAGGTAACGCTGCATGAGTTCTATCAATACCGCTCTACCTGCAGTCATCTTTGGCACTTCTTTATGCTTTACCATTCTGTCATTTTGAGGGGCACCTGATGGTTCATAAAGATAAACTTGAACGTCAGTTAGCGGCTTCATCGCTGTTTCGATTTTTTTACGCACTACCAACCAATCCAGTCCACCTAAGCCAGCCCCTAATGGAGGGATGGCAATAGATTTAATGCCTAAACGCTGAATATCTTCAACTAATGCTGCTAAGCCAGATTCGATATCTTCAATTCGGCTTGCGCCGCGCCAATGGCGCTTAGTTGGGAAGTTCACGATAAAGCGAGGGTTTGCCAATTGCCCAGTTTCAAAGATAAACATTTTCCCAGGCTGAACGTATTTGTTTTTACATGCCGCAGAATAAGCTTTGAAGTTATCAGGCCACGCTTTCTTAAACTGCAAAGCAATACCACGCCCCATAACACCGACGCAGTTGACTGTATTGACAATAGCTTCTGCATCAGCGCGCAGTATGTCACCTCGAGTAATTTCGAGCATCTCTACGGCCTCCTCAGTAATACCAGTTAGGGTTAATTGTAACAGGTGGTCTGTGAGCTGCCATTTGCAACATGTTGACTACCTGCTGATGAATGCTTGGTGATTGTACAACAATCGCCTCAACCAAATGCCAAGGAAAACTTCGCTCAATCAAAAACTCGGCTTGCTTCCCTTCTTTACAACCTTGCCACTGTCTCGCATAAATTGCAGGCCAATCCAAGTTATGTAACTGAGCCAAATCGTTTCTATCTTCGAAGTAGTACGAACCTGCATTTGAAAGTGTGAATGCCCAGCGATGACCTTGCTGCTGAGCCCATTGAACGGTTGTGTTTAGATCGGCTTGAAGGTGAATAATCGGCCCCTGCCCACCTTTATAAACCAGTTCATCACTATCTGCTCGATGAATTACATACAACATGATTGAACGAGGACAAAAATAAAACGGTACACATTGTCCGACGTACAAATTCGGATGACTATCCAACGTCAGCTCCGTCAAACGACGCTGTTTAATCGTATTCATACCAATAGTGGTTCCCGCTGTATTTTGAGCAATGATCTGGGCATCGCACAGCAGTCCGTTAGAAACCAGGATAGATTCCAATCGATCCACATGGACAATATGAAAAATTTTAGGCTGTACTGGCACGGGCATTTATCATCCTTTTCAGCTAAACGTAAAAAGGCGTCTTCTCGACGCCTTTTTTGGGTTTCAATCACAGCTGTTTTAGAGGCAATTAGACGTCAGACGCAGTATCGTTTTTCGCTTTGCGGCTGAAAAAGCCCAGTTTGTGGCCGACCCAGAACGATAATGCCATGGCAACCAAAATCGAGAAGAAGTTACCGCCCAGCTCTGGCATTTGCATACGAATAAACGCTGAATAGCCAAATGCCCCCACCAAGAAGCAGGCAAACGCAATCAGCGGCGTGCCTTCAGTCAGCGGCTGGCGTTCGTGAAGTTGGTAGCAAGCGTGCACGGCCAGTACAAACGCAAGAATGGGAAAAATAGAAAACGCCACACCACTGACGAACAGTGTCGCGAGTGTTGCACTTCCACAAATGCCGGTAACCAGTGCCAGCAGCAAAAATTTACGTTCTGATTTCACTTGCTCGTGTTCCATGTCTTCACCTGTTTTATGACAGTTTTTCCTGTAAGGCTCGCCGCTCACGGTCTTTTCGATACCAGTAAGCTCCCTTGGCTATCATGCGCAATTGTAACACCATTCGCTCTGCCAATTCTGCGCGGGCGTGAGGGTCAAGATCAAGCGCTTCCGCACCCATATTGAAGACCAAAATCACACACGCTTCTGACTGATTGTACGCTTCTTCATAGGTGAGCTGCGTACGAGATTGTAAATACTCGGTCAACTCAGCAACAAAATGTTGGATTTCTCGAGCCACGGCAGCACGGAATGCCGAAGAGGTGCCTGATCGCTCGCGCAAAAGTAGCCGAAACACATTGGGGCTGCTTTCGATAAATTCCATAAAGGTTTCTACCGAGGTACGTACCACACTGCCTTCCGCGGCGATCCGCTGACGCGCCTGACGCATCAGTTGTCGGAGCAATAGTCCGCCCTCGTCGACCATGGTCAACCCCAGCTCATCCATATCTTTGAAGTGACGATAGAAAGAAGTAGGGGCGATTCCCGCCTCGCGCGCCACTTCGCGTAGACTGAGGCTAGAAAAACTGCGTTCAGCACTGAGCTGGCTGAACGCCGCATCAATGACAGAACGGCGCGTTTTTTCTTTTTGTTGTGCTCGAATACCCATCGCACTCTACTCATGGTCACCATGGTGTCACTATACGCAATTTTAGCGTTTAAATCAGCCAATCCAGGCAGTGCTCCCCATCGCTATCACGCGGATTGGAACACAGATTTGGCTGCGAAAGTTAACCTTACGGGTAATAAGCGTTAAACTGGTCATAAACAGATGTTGCAATAATGAAAATAAGGTCTGATCCCTATGAGCAAGTCAAGCCCTCGCCCGCAAGATCATTTTGACGCTATCGTAATAGGCAGCGGCCCCGGCGGAGAAGGGGCCGCTATGGGCTTATCCAAAGCCGGTAAGCGAGTCGCAGTGATTGAGCGAGAAAGCACCGTTGGCGGTGGTTGTACCCATTGGGGCACCATCCCGTCTAAAGCACTACGCCACACTGTCAGCCGGATCATTGAATTCAATCAAAGCCCTATCTACACCCAAAACAGTAAGAGTATCCACAGTACCTTTTCTCAAATACTCAGCCATGCCGAGTCTGTGATAGGTAAACAAACCCGCATGCGCCAAGGGTTCTATGACCGCAACCAGTGTACCCTGCTCCATGGCAACGCTGAGTTTGTCAATGCGCATACCTTAACCGTGCATCATAGTGATGGCAGCGCTGATACTTACACCGCCGATCACTTTGTGATTGCCACCGGCTCTCGCCCTTATCAGCCTGCCGATGTGGATTTTTCTCACCCACGCATCTACGACAGTGACTCCATTTTGTCGTTAGCCCATGATCCGCGCCATGTGATGATTTATGGGGCAGGCGTGATTGGCAGTGAATATGCGTCTATCTTCCGCGGGCTCGGGGTCAAAGTGGATTTAATCAATACCCGTGACCGCTTGCTGTCATTTTTGGACAATGAAATCTCTGATGCTTTGTCTTATCACTTTGGCAGTAGCGGTGTCATGATCCGCAATGATGAGACCTATGAGCGCATTGAGGGCACGGACGATGGTGTGATTGTGCATCTCGAGTCAGGCAAAAAAATGAAAGCAGATTGTCTGCTCTATGCCAATGGCCGCGCAGGCAATACCGATAAACTCAATTTGTCCTCAGTCGGCCTGACGCCTAACTCGCGTGGGCAGCTCGACGTTGATAGCGAAAGCTATGCAACAGACGTGGGCCATATTTATGCGGTCGGTGATGTGATTGGCTATCCAAGCCTGGCCAGCGCAGCGTATGATCAAGGCCGTGTGGTGGCGGAAGCCATTTGCCAAGGCAACGCCAATGTGCGCTTGATTGAACACATCCCCACCGGTATTTATACCATTCCTGAAATCAGTTCAGTGGGTAAAACCGAGCAAGAACTCACCGCGGAAAAAGTGCCCTATGAGGTCGGACGGTCTTTGTTCCAACATCTCGCACGCGCGCAAATTGCGGGGATGGATGTCGGTAGTTTAAAAATCCTTTTCCACCGCGATACCCGCGAGATATTAGGCATTCACTGCTTTGGTGAACGCGCCTCGGAAATCATTCATATCGGCCAAGCGATTTTTGAGCAAAAAGGCGAAGGGAATACCATCGACTATTTTGTGAATACCACCTTCAACTACCCGACCATGGCCGAAGCTTACCGGGTGGCGGCGCTTAATGGCTTAAATCGCTTGTTCTGAACGGTAATCAAGAAAACGGCACCTGACGGTGCCGTCAATCATTACGATGCCTGCAGTATCGACGACCACGCGAGCGACTCATCCCCTAACACAATAAAGTTAGGGTTCTGTAATGAGTCCCGTTCGTTGTATGACAAGGCCCCTAGCTCGGTGCTCAGAATACGTCCACCCGCTTGCTCGACAATGCACTGCGTCGCCGCCGTGTCCCACTCCCCCGTGGGGCCTAAGCGCAGATAACAATCGACTGCGCCTTCTGCGACCAAGCAGGCTTTCAGCGCCGCGGATCCTAATGGCACCAAATCATAATTAATTTCAGGTGCCAGCTTTTCGGTGACCGCATGAATATCTTGGCGACGGCTAATAGCAATTGAGATTGATGTGAGCGTCTCTTCTCGCTTCATTGTCGAGATGCGATGCATTTCGCCATCTGGGGTTATTTTCCAGGCCCCTTTGTCTTGGCAAGCATAATAGGTCACCCCGGAGACGGGCGCATACACCACGCCCATCACGGGATGGTTGTCCTCCACCAGCGCGATAATAGTGGCAAAGTCACCGCTGCCCGCAATGAACTCTTGGGTACCGTCTAGCGGGTCAATCAACCAATAGCGCTGCCATTGCTGACGGTCGCTTAATGGCACACCACAGTCTTCTTCCGATAACACGGGGATGTCTGGCGTCAACGCGGTGAGCTTTTCCGTGATCAGCTTATGTGCCGCTAAATCAGCACTGGTCACTGGGGTTTGGTCACTTTTGGTGATCGCTTCAAAATCACCGTCTTGGTAAATATCTAAAATAACCTGACCCGCAGAGCGAGCAATCTCAATTACCTCGGGCAACAACTCAGGCAGTGCCATGCCTCACCTCTCAGATTGTAAGTACTTCAGCGCCATCATTAATGCGGTGATACTGCGCGCTTCACAGAAATCACCGTGGGTGAGTAACTCTTCCGCTTGGGCAAGTGGCCAACGAATGATTTCAAGCGGTTCAGGCTCATCCCCTTCCAGGCTTTCTGGATACAAATCACGTGCCAACATCAGTGTCATGCGGCTGGAAAAGTACGACGGTGCCAGAACAACCTCTTTCAGTGGCACTAGCTCACGGGCACCTTGGCCGATTTCCTCTTTCAGCTCCCGCACCGCGGCTTGCTCGGGCGCTTCACCCGGGTCAATCAGTCCTTTGGGAAAGCCCAGCTCATACTGCTCTGTCCCTGCGGCATATTCGCGTACCAGTAAGAGATCGCCCGATTCGGTCACCGGCACCATCATCACGGCATTACGCCCCGACGGTTTCATCCGCTCATAGGTACGCTCGACGCCATTGCTAAAAATCAGCTCTAGCGACTCCACTTTAAACAAGCGAGAAGCGGCGACCACCTGCTTAGACTGAATGTGAGGAAATTTACGCTGCGTCATATCGTGATTTGCCACCCTTTTTGATAAGCCTATCAGGCCTTGTTAGCCGCGAAAAGAAAAGCGATAGCGTCCTTGATTATCCGGTGCGCCTAACCAAGAGAGAGGTGCTTTCATTGGCTCAGGATAGGCTGGCCCCGGCTTCAGCCATCCTGACACAGAGTATCGCCCAGACGGTGTAATTGACAATGAAAACTTATTACTCAACGACGGGGAATCACCTTGTCCCCGCGCCGCGACACCTTGGCCGTCACAGGCGAGAGAAGCACGCAATGGGATATCATTGAGCCGCCCCGAGGGCAGGGTTAGCCCGGCCTGCTGCCACTGAATCCGTCCCGCTAACTGCTGACACCCTGACTCTGCCAACACCGCCTCGCGCACAATCACATCCAGTCGGCCATCAATAGACACACTCGGCGGCAAGGCCACCGAACGAGTCAGCAGGTGCGCCGGGGCAGAGAGCAAGGTTTGAGAAAGCGTTAGCTCGGTGCCATTAAAGCCCACCACGCCTTTTCCGCTGAGACCTTGCGGGCCTTTAACCTTGATGGCCGTTTCCAGTGTGGCGCGGGTCAATAACCGATGCCAATGGAGATCCCATTGTACTGGGCCGACAGCCTGGTCTTGCCAACGAACTTGCCTGACTTGGCCCTGCCAGACAGTGCCATGGATACCGCTAAGCTGTAGCTCGGCCGGCAAAGGCGCTAAGCGTAGCAGGGTTGCTGGGGCGTGCACTATCGCACTCACAACAAAAACCAACAGACATCCTACTCCTATCAGTACTTTTTTCGCCATGGTTTAACGCTCCAGCTGCAGTCGGTTGACTTTCACCACACCGGCCGTATCGGTCGCTTCAGTGCTTAAGCGAACGACTTGAATCCCGTGTCGCTGCGCCAGTTGCTCTAGCCACCGTAGTAATTGATTAAACGGTAGAGGTTCGAGACCCAATTGCACACTGTCTTCCCCAGGCTGTAACCGTGTAATGGTCAGATTGAACTCACCCGCACTGGCCGCGATCACTTGGTTAAGCGGTTGGTTTCGACTGGCCACCACTTGGCGACTGTGTCCAGACTGTGAGCGCAGTTGCATAATATGATTGCGTTTTTGTTGCAGCTCACGGTAAATCTTTCGCTCACTGATCACGGCAGTCCGTGCCTGATCAGCTTGTGTCTGTATCGGCACCACAATGCCCCAATAAAGCACACTTAACAGCAACACACCGCCGGCAACCAACAAAAGCCGCTGCTCGCGCACGCTGAACGACTGCCACTGTGCCTGAATACGTGCGATCATGATTGGCTCCTTAGGGTAAATTCACCGCTGACCGTCTCACCACTGCGATTAAGCTGCCCCAAGTCTGTCGCATAATGCTCACTCAAGGCAGCACGTAAGCGTTCAAATTGGGCGAAATCATTGCCGGTTGCCCGCAGTATCAAGGCGTCGCGACTGGCTTGATAACGCAGTGCCTGAAGCTCGATACCGGGCACCTCTGTGATTAGGGGGGCTAACTGCGCCAACCAAGGTAAAAGCGCCGCATCATGTTGTTGGTTTTCCAACCGCGCGATCTCTGCATCCATTTGCCGCACCATGTATGAGCGCGTTGGGATCCGCTCATATTGCGGCAAGGTTWGACGAAACAGGGCTTCGCTTTGCGTCCGTAGGGCCTGCGCTTGCTGTTGGGTATCACGAATCGACAGCCATTGCTCGACACCAAGCAAACCAGCGATAGCGACCAATAGACACGCGGCAGGTAAAAAGGGTTTAAGTGTCTGCTTGGTTTGACTTTGCGGTCGATAATCTCCGGTTAGTATATTGGCCGTCACCGAGTGGCTGTGCGTGGCCAATACGTGCAGCGCCACCTCTGTATGCCACTCACATTGAAACGGTAAGGCATGAAAGGGATTGGACGCTTGCCGATCACTTTCACCGTAAGCGTCAATGCTAAGAGCACGAGTCTGCTCAGGCGTGTTACTGTCCGCCTGCGCTTGCTGCTGTCGCCACCAAGTCTGTCCCCAAAAGGTGAGCCAGTCGGCCGAGCCTACCACGCCTTGATTGGCACCCAAACGGCACAACCACTGTTCACCCAATGCCAACAGTGATAATGACTCGGGTTGCCAAGGTATACACAGCACATCGGGGATCCACTGCCGTGCACTTATCCCAGCTTCGTCCAACGCTTGTTGCCAAGCTTGCATTTGCTGATGCGCCACCACGGCCACCTGTGCCGTGTCTGCCTGGGTGTCAACAATACTCACGTGTACCGCTTCCACCTCTTCCGCCAAGGCTTCCTCGAGTAAGTAAGGCACCACCTTGTCGCGCTGGCGCCGAGATCCAGGGGGCAATGTCACCGAAGTTAATGTTAACCAAGTGCTGTCCACCAACACCACCACGGGTCGTGTTTGTGCTTGCTCGGTTAACGCTGACAGTTGCTGACAACAGCCGCTATCCACCACCTGGTTATCACTGGCACGAACCTGCGCCCAATAAACGGGCTGGCTGGCATCACTGATCCTTATTATCAGTCGCTCGCTCACGCATTCCTCCGAACCGACGGCGTACAATGGAAACCTCGCCATCGTCTTGATAGTGCAATAGTGCCTGGATGTGACGTTGGGCAGAGGCCACCTGCACATCGGCTTGTAATAAAAAGAACTCGCTGGTCACGCTGAGATGGGACACGACTCGCTCTCGCTCGGCGTCATCAAACTCGGGGAGACTCAAGGTGTCGATAAACGCGGCGACACTTTTCCACCCTGCCTCAGGCCGCTGCGCAATCGCCTGCTGGGCTTGCTCCACCGGTAACGCGGAGGTATATAGTGCAGAAAGCAAAGGCGCTTGTTTCTCGGTTAAGGTATTCACATTGACCTTAAGCTCAGCGCTCGGCAACGCGCAAAGCTGAGGCGAGGCGCGCCGAAACACGTCACCATTCACCCCACGCACCGCACGCCACTCACTCACATCGGCCAGCAACGCATCCGCCGTCACATACGCTGGCTGGACGCTTTCATAGTGCGCGTCTTCTGCCCCGAGCGACTGATCCAGCTGATTGTTTTCATCAATAAAATCACGGCTTGCTTGCGCGATGACATCCGCTTGATAGCTATCTTCCACATACTGTCCCACCAGCGCCCGCAACACAGTGACCTCATAGGGTGTCGCCCCACCCACTTTGACGCCGCGCAACTGTAAACTATTAAGGTTAAAACAGGCGCTTGCATCTTGTAAGTGCCCACTTACTTTCCCGCCATCCAGCGGAAAGGTTCGAGATGGCTCTGCCCAGGCCTGACTTAAATTCACCGTCTCACTGCCTGCTAAGCTCTCACGCAATACCGATGCCGCCAACCCCTCAACCGCATTGCCAAACCAGTAGGCTTGCTGAAAATGCAGCTGGTTTTCAGCGCGATGATAGTTGGTGTATAACCGCGACGCCATGCTCCCAGCAATCGCGGTCATCAGCGCCATGATCATCATCACCACTAAAAGGGCCGCGCCTCGCTGCCGACTCATTGCGCCTCCCGCTGCAAGGGAGCCGGCAAGGTTTGCCCAGCCACGAGATAAGTGCGTACTAACTGGCCATAGCGTGGGTGGGTAAAGCGCACTTGAACCGCTTTCGGTAATGCGTGTTTGGTATCGAAACCGTCTTGCCAACCCTGTTTGACGTAGAAGCGAAAGGTCAAATCATCAATATCACTGAGCAGCGTCGCCACCGCGGGCTCATCGCTCGCCGCCTGGTCTGGGTAACGCCAGCGCAAGCGCTCAAGCTTGCCCTCGCGCTGACGGTACCCGACCGCCACCACTTCACCACGCGGAAAGCGCATTTGTGGGTTAATCCAGCCGGTGCGGGTAAAGCGCACGCCCATTGCGTCACTTTGTAGCACGTCAGAGCCAGCCATTAGCAGCTGCTCTGTTGGCGCTTGTCCTTCGACCCGCTGACGTCTTGCCGCCATTTGCCGAAAGTCACTGTCCATGATCACCAACGCGCGCTGCAGTTGCTGTAAGGTCTCCCCCACCTGCTGAGACTGCTCATCACTGCGCTGCACAGTTTGCAGCACCTGGTAGGCGGTCAAACTAATGCTGGCGAATACCACCAACGCCAACAGCACTTCCAATAAGGTAAATCCTCGTTCAACGCGTGGCGACATAGGTCCTCACGGTCACTAACGGGTGATCGGTCTCTGCGGCGGCAGCCACTGACATATCAACCGCACGCAACTGGCCGGTTTCTGTGGCGACTGGCGCCAACTGCCATTGCCATTGTTGCCCCGCCATCTCAGTCGTGCCTTGCGTGGCTTTACCTGGCACTTTAGCGCTGAGCACCACCTCGGCCAGCTGGTTATCCGCCACCATAGCGGCTAGAGTTTTTTGTTCTAAGCGACTCAGTGAGCGGGTGTGTTGCCCCGTGGCTTTCATCACACTCAGCGCCGCCACGGCAAAGATCGCTACCGCGACTAAGACCTCAAGCAAAGTCATTCCCTGTTGCGAGTTAGCGCGCACTAACATCATCACCCTCTCCTGCACGCTGCCAGGTAAACTGCGCCAGTTCATTCGCTTTGAGCTGCCAGACCGCACGGCCATCTGTTTCAATCATCAGGGTAAACGGTGTCAGCTCACCATTGGGCAGTAGCCAGATTTGCGGTGGCGCCACTGCCTGCTCATCGTCCTCGTCAAACAAATCCTCAAACAGCGGCTTATCCTCGAACAACCTGTCTTGTTGCTGCCAACCAAAGCCATCCATGGTTAAGACAAAGCGGCTTTGCTCGGGCAAGCGCCCTTGGGTCGCCCAGCGGTCACTGCTGACAGGTTGCCATTGTTCTTGTCCCAACACTAAAAGTTGATAGCGCTGTTGCTCGATACGCACGCCATAGGTGCGCCCTTCCAACCAGCTTTGCTCTGCCCACAGCTTCATCCGCTGATACAGTGCTTGACCGGCTTCTTGGGTACGGGTGTCGGCCGGTTCAGGCCACACCATGATCACGCCCGAGGCGCTCACCGCAACGATGACCACCACCAGCAAGATCTCGAGTAACGTAAAGCCGGCTGCTTGGCGCATGTTTATTGCAGCTCGTTGAGGTTCCAGTTACCAATGTCTTGGTTAACCCCTTCCCCGCCTTCTTGACCATCAGCGCCTAGAGAAAAGATATCAACCACCCCGTGCTCACCTGGGCTGACATAGCGATAATCGTTATTCCATGGGTCTTGCGGTAAACGCTTGATGTAGCCTTGTGCCGGATAATTACGGGGCACCGGCTCACTTTGCGGCTGGGTCACTAGCGCGTCTAAGCCTTGGTCGGTAGTGGGATACTGGTTGTTATCCAGCTTGTACATATCCAGCGCATTTTCGAGCGCGCTGACATCCGCCACCGCTTTTTTCACCGCGGCTTTGTCTTTGTTGCCCAGTAAGTTAGGGGCAACAAAACTGGCGAGTAACCCAATAATCACCACCACCACCATGATCTCGAGCAGGGTGAAACCTTGTTGACGACGCATCGCTTTCTCCTTGTTTAAATTATTCAAATCACAAACCCACCATGTCATTCATGGCAATGATTGGCATCAAGGTGGCCACCACAATAAAAAGCACTAATCCGGCCATCAGTACAATCATTAACGGGCCAAATATCCCTAAGGCAACATTCACTTGCGCCTCAAAATCTTTGTCTTGGTTGTCGGCTGCGCGTGAGAGCATCGGCTCCAATTCTCCACTGCGCTCGCCGCTAGCAATCATATGCAGCATCATCGGCGGAAACAGCCCGGATTGGTCAAGCGAAACACGTAAGCTGGCCCCCTCACGCACTTTATCGGCGGCCTCTAATACCCGTTTGCGCACATACTGGTTAGTGATCACTTGCGCGGCAACCTTCATTCCGTCCAACAAGGGGATCGCACTGGCGGTGCAAATCGCTAAGGTACGGGCGAAACGCGATGTATTGAGGCCGCGTGCAACACGGCCAAGAATGGGCAGAGAAAGCTTTTGCTTATCCCAAGCCAAGCGCCTTTGCGTGTCTTTCAGTAACCAACGAATCCCCATACTGACAAGGGCTAGCCCACTGACTACCCACACGCCCCAATGGGTAATAAAGTCACTGGCGCTTAAGAGAAACTGGGTTGATGCGGGCAGTGATTGCCCGGTTTGGACAAATTGACCGACGATATCAGGCACCACGGTGGCCAACAGGAAGGCGACAATCAACACCGAAAAAAAGGTCAAAATCGCCGGATACAGCATGGCTTGCAGCAAGGTCGCTTGAATGCGTTGACGGTTTTCCACATAGTCAGCCAGCCGCTCAAGCACAGTGCCCAAATGGCCCGCTTTTTCACCCGCCGAAATCATCGCCCGGTAGAGTTCATCGAACACATGCGGGTAGTCCGCCAGGGCATCGGCGAGTGTATACCCTTCCATCACTCGCGCGCGCACACTGGTCATCATGCTGCCAATTCGCGGTTTCTCGGCCTGCTCTGCCACCGCTTTTAAGCACTCCTCCAGAGGCATCGCCGCCTCAATCAAGGTCGCCAACTGACGGGTGATTAGCGATAGCTCCTGGGTGCTAATACCGCGTCCGCGCTGACGAAAAAGTGGTTGAGAGGCCGTGCTTTTTTGTGTCGCACGCTGACGGGTCGTGGCCTGGACCTCGAGAGGAGTAAAGCCCTTATCGCGCAATTGCTGTCGCGCTTGACGTGCCGTATCGGCTTCAATCACGCCCTTGCGTTTACGTCCTCGCGCGTCCAGTGCTTGGTAGTCAAAGGCAGCCATTAACTCTCCTTGGTCACTCGCATCACTTCTTCCAGGGTGGTTTCCCCGTTCAGCACTTTGGCCAAGCCGTCATAGCGAATGCTGGGGCTTTGCGCTCGCACGGCTTCCTCGATGGCATACTCACCGGCATCATGATGAATCAGCGCTTGTACCTTCTCATCCACGGTCAACAGTTCATGGATCCCGGTGCGGCCGCGATAGCCTTTTTGGTGGCAATGCTCACAACCACTGGGTTTATACAAGGTGATGGGATCGCCTTGATCAGCAAGCCCCACATCCACAAACAATTGTTGCTGCGTGTCGTCGGCTTGATAGGGCACACGGCAGTGTTCACACAGCGTACGAACCAAGCGCTGTGCTAATACCCCGAGTAACGATGATGAAAGCAAGAAAGGCTCAATCCCCATATCGCGCAAGCGGGTCACCGCCCCTATCGCGGTGTTGGTATGTAATGTGGACATCACCAAATGGCCGGTCAGGGAGGCTTGAACTGCAATTTGAGCGGTTTCTAAGTCGCGAATTTCCCCCACCATCACCACGTCAGGATCTTGGCGCAACATCGCACGCAGCCCTCTCGCGAAGGTCATATCGACTTTGGGGTTTACCTGAGTTTGCCCGATCCCGGCCAGATCGAACTCGATCGGATCTTCAACGGTGAGAATATTACGATCCTCACTGTTAATGGTTTGTAACCCAGCATATAGGGTGGTGGATTTCCCCGACCCGGTCGGCCCGGTGACCAACAAAATACCATGAGGCTTGTGAATAAGCGCTCGGAACCCTTGGTGAAGGTCAGGCGCCATACCTAGCTGGGCTAAGTCAAGCTGGACCGCATGCTTATCGAGTAAACGCATGACCACGCGCTCGCCATGGGAGGAGGGCATGGTCGACACCCTGACATCCACCGCACGACCACCAATACGGACTGAAATACGGCCATCTTGCGGTACGCGTTTTTCGGCAATATCCAGCTTGGCCATCACTTTCACTCGAGAGACCAACAGCGGTGCCAGTTTGCGACTCGGCGAGAGCACTTCTCGTAACACCCCATCGACGCGGAAGCGAATCGATAACGCATGCTCAAAGGTTTCAATATGGATATCAGACGCGCTTTCTTTGATCGCTTCCCCCATCATTGCGTTGATGAGCTTGATAATCGGCGCATCATCTTCCGATTCCAGCAGGTCTTCGCTTTGTGGCAATTCCTCCGCGAGAGAGAAAAAATCATCACTATCTGCATCAGCGCCAATATCCGCCATTAACTGTTGGGCATCGGCGCTATCACGTTGATACAAACGGGTGAGGTGTTGGTCAAAGTCACTGTCCGAGACGATTTCAGGTGCTAAGCTACCCCCTAACACCCGTTGTACTTCTGCTAAGGTCTCTGGCGTTACGGAGGACAAGCACAGCAAGCGCGTGCGCTCGCTACCCTCAGTGTCATTGAGTAATATCACCCCATGACGACGGGCAAAGCCAAACGGTAATTGCCAGGCAGCGTTTGGATCTCGGCTGAGCTCTGTCGCGCGCTCGCTCATCCTGCTAGCTCCGCTTTTAGCGCGCGTACCTCGGCAGGCATCACCGCCTCACTGTTGTAGTCCGGCAGCACCGGTTTCTCAGCGTCGGGCATCAGCTTCACACCCTCTTGGGCGCGCTGTAATTGCTCGGCGCGGATATAATTGTATTTACGCTGCGTCACACCATCCGCGGTCAAACCAGTACGGATAATGGTCGGCTTAATAAACAGCATCAGGTTTTTCTTTTCGGTTTCGGTCGAGGTCGACTTAAACAAATGCCCTAACACGGGAATATCCCCTAACAGTGGCACCTTGGATTCACTTTCGACCGTACGTTCGTCAATCAAACCACTTAGCACAATCATCTGTTGGTCACCCACCATCACAGAGGTGGTCAACTGGCGCTTACCAAAACGCACATCCACTGCGCCACTGGCACCCAATACATTGGACACTTCCTGCTCAATATCCAATAGCACCGCCGAGCCTTCATTGATTTGCGGGGTCACTTTCAGTTTGATGCCCACATCTTTACGCTCAACGGTTTGGAACGGGTTATCGTTATTCGAGCCCGTTTGCGAGCCGGTGATGACGGGCACTTCTTCCCCTACCACAAATGAGGCTTCTTGGTTATCCAGTACCATCAGATTGGGCGAAGACAGAATATTGGATTCATTGTTCGAGGCCACTGCCGTCACCAAAGCGGTCCAATCGCCCATGACCACGCCAGCCGCCAAGCCATTTAAGCCACCTAAGACTTCATTAAGCGCCGAGTAATCGCCCGATTCAGTGATCTCAACGGTGTCGCCATCAGGCGTTTCCGTGCGCGTTCTATCTTTAGTGGCTTCTTGGCCGCCGAGGTAACTCGAAATGCCGACACCTGTGTTATTAAACTGAATGCCGCCGTTTTCCAGCGAGCCCCACTGTACGCCGAGGTTCGCCCCATCGGATTCCGACATTTCCACAATCAGCGCTTCAATCAACACTTGTGCGCGGCGAATATCGAGCTGGGAAATCACGCTTTCAAGGGTTTTTAAAATATCAGGCGGGGCGGTAATCACCAGCGAGTTGGTCCCTTGATGCGAGGAGATTTGTACCGTTTGATCATTCACACTCGGCTTGGCGTTTTTCTCTTTTTCTTTCAGAAGATTATCCGAAACGCCCTGTAATACATCTACCACGTCTTCCGCTTTGGCGTAGCGAAGATAAATCACGCGACTATTGCCCGTGGTCGCCATTTCTTGGTCGAGTTGTTTGATAAGTTCAATCACCCGTTCACGGACTTTGGGCTCACCAGAAACCAACACCGCATTCAGCCGTTCATCGGCGACAATGCGTGGTTCTAATAGCTCAGGGCGAGTGTTAGCGTTGTCTCGCTTATTGAGGGTGTCGACAATCCGCACCATTTCCGCGGCTGACGCGTGATCAAGGCGCACGACTTCGACTTTTTTATCACCAGCCTGATCGACGCGCTGAATAATATCGGTTAAGCGATTCACCACCGCGGCACGTCCGGTAATCATGATCACATTGGCCGGATCGTAGTGCACCACATTTCCCGCCCCCGCATTATTGATAAGCTGACGTAACAGCGGCGACAACTCACGTACCGAGACGTTTTTCACCGCCACCACTCGCGTGACTACCTCATCGCCCACCACGTTTTCAGCTTCACCGACCACAGGCACGGGCGAGGTTTTGGCATCTTTGTCACGTACCACCTTGACGACGCCGTTATCCATTTCCACCACCGCAAAGCCATACACTTCTAGGACATTGAGGAAAAACTGATAGTACTGCTCCTCAGTCAGGGTGTTATAGCTGCGGACGTTGACCGTGCCTCTTACGGAGGGATCGACAATGATGGTCTTTTCTAGGTTACGGCCCACAATTTCAATAAATTCCTGAATGTCAGTGCCTTTAAATGATGCACTGAATTCCGCCGCGCTCGCCGACAGCCCAGAGAAAAGAAAAGTCACAGCGATGAAATAGGGGATCAGTCGTTGCCTTAAATTCACGTCACGCTCCTACTGCCGCGCGCAGCGGTGGTTGTAATTTATAATTGAATCGAGATGTCATGTTGCTGTCCTTGCCGCTCGACCACCAGATCAAGCGTGCCCTGTTGTTGAATGCGACTGAGAATGTCAGGCAGTGCCACCGAACGACTGAGCTTGAGGCCATTGATCGCAATCGCGATGTCTCCTGGTTGCAACCCAGATTGTTCAAACAACACCGGGTTTTTCCCAGGGGTGAGACGAAAGCCTTTCAGCGCCTTGGCATCCCCCACTTGCGCGAGCTGCACATAATCAAATAGACGCTGAGGATTTTGATTGAGCTGCTGCGCAAGATTGACCGGCCAGTCAGTGCTGGCTCCCTCATGGGGCGTGGGCTTTGGGGGCGCTACCTCCCCTTTTGACGGTGAAAAGACGGTTTGCGGCGTGCTATCCGCCTCTACTCCTGGCATCAACAATGCCTCTCGCCGTGTTCCCTGGCGTAAGATCACCCGATCTGACAACACCTGGTCAATACTGACTTGGGTACCGTTCACCTGCTCACCCACCCCATAGGTGGCCTGCTGGCCGCGATTGGCGATCACCGCCAACGCGCGGGATGGTTGGTCACTGGCCACCACCCCTACCAAGGTTAATTGCAAGCGTGTTTCCGGCACCTCGCTCACTGCTTGTCGACGCTGCGCCTTTGAGGCTTGATAACGCCCGAAAAGCTGGGCATTGATCACAGGTGCAAGAGACAGCCTGTTCCCGGGTGATTGAGAGGTGGACGCTTCGTGCACCACAGGCGACTGCGTAGGAGGCGCAGGCTGATAAAAAGCCCACACCAGACGACCTGCCAACCATGCGAGCACGCAGACTAGGCCAATATTGAGCCAAGGGGCAGCGCGACGCAGTGTTTGTGGCGACAAAGAGAAGCGATTATGTTGGCGTCCTGCCTGAGAGATCATGCCTTTTAAACCAATTTGGGTCACCGTTTATCCATTGATGGCTTTTTTTGCCAGCAAGTTCCATCATTAGATTACGAAAAGCTGGGCATGCTAGCAAAAGCGCATTGTGATAGTGAGACTTTTTCAGTCATAGACCGGTATTTTATCGAAGTCATCGACTGGACGGGCAGCGAAACCGCGATGCTGTGATACTGCTCTAAAGTAAATTTTGTGCTAATGTCGCCGATCCAGATTGCGCAGGAGTTGGATGATGAAAAACCACACATCAACGCCTWTGACGGCGGTCAGGTTGGACAAGTGGCTGTGGGCCGCCCGCTTTTACAAAACGCGCTCCGTTGCGCGCAACATGATAGATGGCGGCAAAGTGCAGTACAATGGCCAGCGTGCTAAGCCGAGTAAAATGGTAGAGGTTGGGGCAGAAATCCGCCTTCGCCAAGGCCATGATGAAAAAACCGTCACGGTTATGGCACTTTCAGAGCAGCGACAGGGAGCGCCGATCGCGCAAACCCTGTACCAAGAAACCGAGAGCAGCCTCGCCAAGCGCGAGCACGAGTCAGAAATGCGTCGCTTAAACGCACACAATCCGCGTCCCGATGGGCGACCGGATAAAAAGCAACGCCGAGATATTCGTAAGTTTAAACAAGGCATAGACTAAGGCCGCGATCGCGCCATTGCCGGAGAGAAATTGCATGTCAAACGATCAACTACACCGTTACCTATTTGAAGATGTGTCTGTGCGTGGTGAGCTGGTTAAGCTCGATGATACCTATCAGCGCATACTGGAAAACCAAGATTTCCCGGCACCGGTCAATGCCTTGCTGGGAGAGATGCTTGCCGCGACTAGCTTATTGACCGCGACACTCAAGTTTAACGGCTCAATCACAGTGCAACTGCAAGGCGATGGCCCTGTCTCTCTCGCGGTGATTAATGGGGATCATCACCAACAGCTGCGTGGTACCGCGCGCGTCAAAGGCGACATCAAAGACGATGCGACCTTGCCGGAGATGATGGGGAAAGGCCAACTCATCATCACCATCGAGCCTGTCGACGGTGAACGCTATCAAGGTATTGTCGGTCTGGAATCTGACAGCTTACAAGCCTGTCTTGAAGATTACTTCGCCCGTTCAGAGCAACTGATGACGCGCCTTTGGTTGCGTACGGGTGAGCATGAAGGTAAACCGCATGCGGCGGGGATGATGCTACAGGTGCTCCCCGACGGCAAAGGCGACGAGGGCGATTTTGAACACCTTGCTCAGCTTACCGACACCATCAAAAACGAAGAGCTATTTAGCTTGCCTGCTAAAGATGTGCTGCATCGTTTGTACCACCAGGAAAAAGTCACGCTGTATCCCGCACAAGAGGTGGTATTCAAATGCAGCTGCTCACGTGAGCGCAGTGCCAGCGCCATCGCCGCCATTGAGCGCAGCGAAGTGGATAAAATGGTGGCAGAAATGGGAACCATTCATTTGCATTGCGATTATTGTGGCACAGACTACGCTTTCGATAGTGTTGATGTGGCAGCCATTTTCGAGCAAAACGCAGGCTCTTCCTCACAAATGCAATAACAGCGTGCTACATATTTAGCGCTCCGAAGCAAATCCAGCTGACGGAGTTCAAAAGCCAGCATTATGCTGGCTTTTTTCTTATACCTACCCGACTTAACTCACATTTTTTCTCGCATTATTTTTGTACAAACAATAATAGGTCTTTGGGTAGCGCAAACGATTAACTAAGCGTTACCATGTCTATGACATGGCACCTGGTGGTCCGTACCCTACAATCAAAATAACCCCAGTGTGCCGTCTTGTATGGAGTCAGTCCCTGAAGTCACATTTTCAGGTTGCTAGCACAAAGACAGTTAACAACATCTTACCCCAAGGAGCACCTATGACTGTCCTGAACGTCGAACCCGAGGTCGCTGACATCGATCTTTCCTGTCATGGTCTGGAAAATGTCAAAGAAGTCATCCGTAACCCCTCTTATGAGCAACTGTTCGAGGAAGAAACCAAACCTGGGCTGGAAGGCTATGAAAAAGGCGTGGTGACCGAGCTCGGCGCGGTGGCGGTAGATACGGGTATTTTTACCGGCCGCTCACCAAAAGATAAATATATCGTCCGCGACGATACCACGCGCGATACCGTCTGGTGGTCTGATCAAGGCAAAAACGACAACAAGCCGATTGACCAAGCAGTATGGAAGGATCTTAAAGCCCTCGTCACTGATCAGTTATCAGGCAAACGCCTGTTTGTGATTGATGGCTATTGCGGTGCCAACCCGAACACTCGTCTGCGTATTCGCGTGATCACCGAGGTAGCCTGGCAAGCGCACTTCGTCAAAAACATGTTTATCCGCCCAACCGAGGAAGAGCTGAAAGACTTTGAGCCCGACTTTGTGGTGATGAACGGTGCCAAATGCGTCAATACCAAATGGCGCGAGCAGGGTCTGAACTCGGAAAACTTTACCGTTTTCAATCTCACCGAACGCATGCAGCTCATCGGCGGCACCTGGTACGGCGGCGAGATGAAAAAAGGCATGTTCGCGATGATGAATTACTTCTTGCCACTGCAAGATATCGCGTCGATGCACTGCTCGGCCAACATGGGTAAAGACGGCGACGTCGCCATCTTCTTTGGTTTATCCGGCACCGGGAAAACCACCCTCTCTACGGATCCCAAACGCCAGCTGATTGGTGATGATGAACACGGCTGGGACGACCATGGTGTGTTTAACTTCGAAGGCGGGTGCTACGCGAAAACCATCAAGCTATCGAAAGAGGCAGAGCCTGATATTTACAACGCCATTCGCCGGGATGCGTTGCTGGAAAACGTCACCGTTCGCGGCAATGGCGCCATCGACTTTGACGATAACACCAAAACAGAAAATACCCGTGTGTCGTATCCGATTTATCACATCGACAATATCGTTAAGCCGGTGTCGAAAGGCGGCCATGCAAACAAGGTGATTTTCTTGTCGGCGGATGCGTTTGGTGTGCTGCCCCCCGTGTCTAAGCTGACCCCAGAGCAAACCAAGTACCACTTCTTGTCGGGGTTTACGGCGAAGCTTGCAGGCACGGAGCGTGGCATTACCGAGCCGACACCTGCGTTTTCTGCCGCCTTTGGTGCCGCCTTCTTGACCTTACACCCCACCAAGTATGCCGAGGTGTTGGTCAAACGTATGGAAGCCGCCGGCGCGGAAGCCTATTTGGTCAACACGGGCTGGAACGGCTCAGGCAAGCGGATCTCCATCAAAGATACGCGGGCGATCATTGACGCGATTTTAGATGGCTCCATCGAAAAAGCGGAGACCAAGTCAATTCCAATCTTTAATTTGGAAGTGCCCACCTCACTCGACGAAGTGAGCGACGGCATTCTTGACCCGCGTGATACCTATGTTGATCCCCTTCAGTGGGAGAGCAAAGCCAACGATCTGGCACAGCGCTTTATCGATAACTTTGAAAAATATACCGATACCCCCGAAGGGGCCGCACTGGTCTCAGCGGGTCCCAAGCTAGACTAACCCCCTGCCCCGTATCGTGCGTGCGATACGGGGCCACCTCCCCCACGGTTATACTGGCTAATAGTTGAAGTTACGGCACTTTTGCGCCAGTCTTATTGCTACTGATTGCCTTGATAGGGTTGGTTCATGCGCATCCTGGCCAAACTGTTCGCCAGCTTTTTCATTCTCTGTGTCACCGCATTATTGGTGTTAGCAGTTCTCTTTCACACGCGTTATAGCACCGCGCTGCTTCATCATGTTGTCTCGCCTTGGCTGCCAGGCGATCTCTCCGCCAAACAGGTGGTCTATCATTGGCGTCAACCACTGAGTTTGACCCTCACCAAGCCTAGCTATCGCGTCGGTCCCCAACATTGGCAAGCCGACCGCCTGCGCGTGCAGCTCGATGCCACGCGATTGCCACGCATTCATTGGCTGCGTATTGATGGTCTGGCTATCGATCTGACTGAGAGCACGCCGCCTAGCCTAGAGATGTTGCCTGCGTCTGTGCAAATCGGCCGTGTCTTGTTCAACGACTTAGATCTCATTGGGCAAGGTTGGCAAGCGCGCCACGTGAGTGCCCAGCTTGATGAATGGCAAAAGGGCGACTCACCATGGGGGTCGGTCCGTGGTCGCGCACAATGGGAAGCCAAACATATCGATTGGCACGGCCTCACGCTCTCTCATGCGCTTCTGGATGCCACTCCCTCCCCTAAAGGGTGGCAACTGAATGGGCTCTCATTTCAATGGCAACGTGCGGCCTTTAGCGCCCAAGGGCAATGGCAACCTGGTGTACTCGCCTTGAGCCAATTGACCATTAGCAATGCCATCGTAGACAGTGAGCAAACACAACAGCAGCTTCGCGAGGCCTTGTCACATTGGCCGTCCGACGCCCAACTCACCATCGATCGTGCCGACGTTCGTCAACTCAGTGCCGAAACAGATCGGCTATCGGTTAATGCCCTGACCTTGTCAGCGGAACAATTAGTGTTTTCGCCTCAATCGCCTTGGTGGCATCAGCCTCAGCTACGCGCTTCGTTTAATGCCGACTATATCCGTTGGCAAGGACACACGTGGGAGCAGCCTCTAGGGGAGCTGGAACGTCGCGGTGACAATTGGATAGTCAACCAACTCACTAGCCAGTGGCACGAAGGGTTTATCGCGATTTCCGGCCAATTTTCTCCCCAGACTTGGCAAATAGATAGGCTACGCGCGAATGGCCTCACTCTCAGCCGCGAACGGCTTAGCCCGCTGATAAGCGCATTGCCAGATTGGCCGCACTATATCGTCGTGACCGATCTGTCGCTCAAACACAATGAGTGGTTGGCGTTATCGCCGCAGTTTCCCGTCAAAGTGGATGGCATTGATATTGACGGTCGCGACCTGCGTGTCAGTCGCGACCAACAGTGGCAACTGCGTGATGGCACGCTCACCGCAAGCGCCAGCTATGCCAGCATCAACCAACAATGGCTAGCAGAGCCTTATTTGCGGTTAGAAGCGAACGACGGTCACGTCAACTTACGTCAATTACTATTGGGCTTTCCTGACGGGCAATTGGCGGCCTCTGGCCAGTGGAACTACAACACACCGAGCCTACCGTGGTCATTCCAGGTTGACGGCCTCAACGTCCCCTTATCCCTTTATCAATCATGGTTCAACTGGCCGCTGCCTTTAAGCGGATTTCACGATCTTCAAGGGCAATGGTCTGGGCTGGCGTCTGATACTGAAAGTTTCAACGTAGGCTTAAGTGGCACACTCGCTGCCACCCTATTAGATGGCCACGCGGATGTCATGCCAGATAAAGGCTGGCCAGCGCGAATTTCTGGGTGGTTTCAAAAAACGCCGGCCAAACAGCGTCAGTCGCAGTCGTTCCCATTTGCTCAACTTTCTCTAAAAGCCGATCGTGGCGATATCACGGGCATTCTTCAGGGGGATACATCCGTGTCGATTGATTGGCCGATTTATCAAACCGCCACCCCAAGGGTGCGTTAACGCAGTAGTGCCAACTGAGGCGCAGGCTGTGCGGTGGCGCCATCGTCTGATGGCAGCAATACGTAGGTGCCGGTAAACACGCCGGCCTTATCGTCGCCACTAAAAAACTCAACGTCGAGCGTGACACGCGCGCGGCGACCATTTTCCAGCCTATCCAGCTCACCGCTCAAGTTATCCAGCGAGACACTCGCCCTTGGCCGTTCTGCCACTGGGCTGCGGTAGCGAATATGGCTGTCTGCGAGGACGATATCCGCGCTGAGTTGGCGCTCTTTCATCAACAGCCATACCATCCCCCACCCCGCGAGCGTGGCAAGACTAAAAATACTGCCCGCAAACATGGTATGACGCGGATTCAGGTTGGCATTTAAATTGGCACACACTTCAAAGTGATAGCCGGTGAATTGGCTGATCTGTACCCCCATTTTATCACTGATGGGGATTTGCTCTTGCCAGCGCTGCTGTAGTTCGGTACACCACTCAGGATGACGCACTACATCAGACAAAGGGTCTAAAGGTTTCACCATCTGTTGATGACGGATCGGCCCGCGTTCATCACTGAGATCTCCCTGACGCATAAAGTCGTGTTGTGCATAAAAGCTCACCGCCTCTTCTCGGGCACGACACACAAGACGCTTGGCTCCCTCTTGCCGCGCCAACGACTCCAGCGCCATTAATATGAGCGCCCCGAGGCCACGATTACGAAAATCGGGAGAGACAGCCATATAGCGGATCTGTCCATCATTGTCTGGGGTTAAGTAAAGACGCCCGATGGCGACGGGATCATCGTCACTGTCGACAATCATTCGATGACAGGCATTGCTATCATAGGCATCGCGCTCTGAGCCGCGCGGCGCATGCCAAGGCTCTCGCAACATGCGATAGCGAAAGTCATAATAACGCTCAAGCTCTTGCTCTGTGCGTGGCGTGACGATTTTAAACATGCCTATCTCTCCCTGTTAGGCGCACATTATACCTGAAGCCAGAAAGTCACCGGCCCATCATTGACCAAGCTGACTTTCATATCCGCGGCAAACTGACCGGTTTGCGTCTTCACACCGGCCTGCTGACAATCGTGACAAAACACCTTATACAGGCGTTCAGCGTCGGCGGGTGATGCGCCTGAAAAACTTGGACGCATTCCTTTTTTCGTGTCAGCCGCGAGGGTGAACTGAGAGACCACCAGTAACTCGCCTCCCGCCTGTGACACATTGAGGTTCATTTTTCCTTCGTCGTCTTCAAAGACACGATAACCGCGCACTTTATGCGCCAGTTTGGCTGCCTGAGTCTCGGTGTCGCCTTTTTCGACCCCTAGCAGCACCACCAAGCCTTTTCCTATACAGCCCAGCGTCGTACCTTCTACGGTCACACTGGCTTCACTCACGCGTTGAATGAGGGCGATCATGGGTTTCCTCTTTTTCCATGGTTAAAGGGACAGATGACGCATCTTGAGCGCGCGACCACCAGCGTTCAGATTCTCTCAGCGTCGCCGTCACTTGGGCACCAAACAATACGATACACCAACTAAAATACACCCAGACAAAGAGAATCGGGATCACTGCCAGGGCCCCATAAATCAGTTGATACGAYGGAAAATGGGTGACATACAAGGCGAAGACTTTCTTGCTTAATTCAAACAGGATACTCGCCACCGCCGCTCCCACAAAGGCATGACGCAGACGCACGCGCGTATTGGGCACCAAGGTATAAAGCCCCGTGAAGGTCAATGTGGTCAGGATAAAGGGCAAAATGCGTAGTAAGGTGGTAAATAAATCGTTGGCAATCCCACTTTGTAATAACGACAGCGAGGTAAGATAGGAGCTCAACGCAATACTGGTGCCAATAAGAATCGGCCCTAAGGTCAGCACCATCCAATAGATGGAAAAGGCGATCATTGTGGGTCGCTTGGTCTGAATCTTAAAGGTGTGGTTCAAGCTCTTATCGATCGCCGAAATAAGCATAATGGCCACCACAAACAAAAAGCTCACCCCCACTGCCGTCATTTTACCGGCATTGGCCACAAACTCATTAAGGTAGCGTGCAACCACCTCGCCAGCCGCCGGCACAAAGTTGTTGATCACAAACTGCTGTAAGGTGTCTCCCACCTCGGAAAAGCCAGGGAAACTCGAAAAGGCGGATAACACCACCGTCACTAACGGCACAAGGGATAGCAGCGTGACATACGCCATATGGCCCGCACTCACCGTGAGCCGATCTTCGCCCATACGCCGCCATAAATGGGCCAGCATCGCCATCAACCAATCACGGTGATGACACCACGTCTTCTCATCCAGGATCCCAATTTTGCGCATCCTTCCACCTTAACCTTGTGTTAGCCTTAAGCGTAATGAGTGTACATGATTTATGATTAAGGAGTTGCCTGTGCGGGTTATCTTTCTGTTTGCTATCGGCTTAACCCTACTCACCGGCTGTCAGTCTGCCTATTACTCAGCCATGGAGCAAGTGGGCATCCATAAACGCGATATCATGGTCGACAGAGTCGAAGACGCGGCTGATGCGCAGCAAGCGGCGCAATCTCAGTTTAAAAATGCACGGCAAGCTTTGAGCCAGCTCACCCAGTTTGACGGTGGGGAGCTACAAGCCGCCTACGACGCAGTGGATAGCCAGTATCAAACAAGCCACGAAGCCGTCACCCACGTGCGTGAACGCATCGATGCCCTTGAGTCTGTCTCTGAAGCGCTGTTTGATGAGTGGGAAGACGAATTAGACTTGTACACCAACCGACGCCTGCAGCGTGATAGTGAGCAGCGCTTACGCCAGACTCGTGAGGAATACGAGCGACTGCGTGATGCCATGCGTCGTGCCGAACAAACCATGACACCGGTACTGAACACGCTGCAAGATAACCGGCTTTATCTCAAACACAACCTCAATGCCCGCGCAATTGGTGCGTTACAAGGTGAGCTGGATGCCCTTTCGGGCGAGATAGATCGCGCAGTCGCTGACATGCAACGCGCCATCCAAGCGTCAAATCGCTTTATCCAAACCCTCAATTAAACGCTAGCCAATAAAAAAGGCACCCGAGGGTGCCCTTTGTCCATATCGCGCGGTGATGCCCGCGTGATTAACCTTTACGACCTGCGCGCTTACGCTCGGTTTCGGTCAATAGCTTCTTACGGATACGAATGCTCTCCGGCGTCGCTTCAACCAGTTCATCATCATCGATAAACTCAAGCGCCTGCTCCAAGGTGTACTTGATCGCTGGGCTTAATACCTGCGCGTCATCGGTCCCTGAGGCACGAACGTTGGTCAGCTGCTTACCTTTCAAACAGTTAACTGTCAGATCGTTGGCACGATTATGAATACCAATCACCTGACCTTCGTATACTTCGTCACCGTGCTCGGCAAACAAGCGTCCGCGGTCTTGCAAGTTAAATAGGGCGTAAGTCAGTGCTTTACCCGCTGCGTTTGAGATCAACACACCATTAATGCGCTGGCCAATATCTCCACCTTTGTACTTACCGTAGTGGTCAAAGGTATGATAAATCAGGCCTGAGCCCGAGGTCAGCGTTAAGAACTCTGTTTGGAAACCAATCAGGCCACGAGATGGCATCACAAAGTCCATGCGCACACGGCCTTTGCCGTCTGGCAGCATGTTCGTCAGCTCACCTTTACGCAGGCCGATACTTTCCATCACGCCACCTTGATGCTCTTCCAGTACGTCAATGGTCACCGTCTCAAACGGTTCGAGCTTCTCGCCGTTTTCTTCTTTGATGATCACTTCTGGGCGCGATACCGCCAGCTCAAAGCCTTCACGGCGCATGTTCTCGATCAAAATCGATAAGTGCAATTCACCACGGCCAGAGACACGGAATTTATCCGGGTTATCTGTCTCTTCGACGCGCAGTGCCACGTTGTGAACCAACTCTTTTTGCAGACGCTCGAGAATGTTACGTGAAGTGACGTATTTACCTTCCAGCCCTGCAAACGGTGAGGTATTGACCTGGAAAGTCATGGTCACAGTGGGCTCATCCACAGTCAGTGCAGGCAGCGCTTCCACATTGCTTGGATCGCAAATCGTGTCTGAGATTTTCAGCTCACCCAAACCGGTAATCGCAATAATGTCGCCGGCAGAGGCTTCATCAACGTCATGACGCTCAAGGCCCATGTAGCCTAAAACACTGCCCACTTTGCCATTACGCTTGCTGCCATCGGCGCTTACAATCGTCACTTGCTGATTCGGCTTAACCGAACCACGTGTGATACGACCCACGCCGATCACACCCACATAAGAGTTATAATCCAGCTGAGACACCTGCATTTGCAGCGGCGTGGTGATATCAACGTCAGGCGCGTCAACGTTATCAACGATCGCGTTGAACAGCGGCTCCATATCCTCGCCTTCTGTGGTTTCTTCTAGACTCGCCCAGCCATTAAGGGCTGACGCATAAACCACTTGGAAATCCAATTGCTCATCGGATGCACCTAATGTGTCAAACAAATCAAACACTTGATCCATCACCCAATCCGGGCGCGCACCTGGGCGGTCAATCTTGTTGATAACCACAATCGGCTTTAGGCCATGAGAGAAGGCTTTTTGGGTCACAAAACGGGTTTGCGGCATTGGACCGTCTACTGCGTCCACCACCAGCAATACCGAATCAACCATCGACATGATGCGCTCAACTTCACCACCAAAGTCGGCGTGTCCCGGCGTATCAACGATGTTAATGCGGTAGTCATTCCAGTTAATGGCCGTGTTCTTGGCCAAGATGGTAATGCCACGCTCTTTCTCAATGTCGTTTGAGTCCATGACACGCTCTTCCACCTCACCGCGGGAAGCCAGCGTACCGGATTGCTGCAGCAGCTTATCCACTAGCGTGGTTTTACCGTGGTCAACGTGGGCAATAATGGCGATATTTCTTAATTTATCTGTCTGTATGTTGGTCATGGACTCTCTTTTTCACTCGATAGACGGGGCGCGCGCCGAAGTTGGCAAGCTATGCTAACACGACGGCACCGCCACCTGATTAAAAAAACGGCCGTAATGTACCAGATTTTGTCGCAAAACCCACCTTATTATGTGAATTGGCTCACCGTCCCCCGGGTTTCACCCGGGCACAACTGGTTATTTATTGTGCAAATACAAGGATTCATCGTGATTGGGGAAAAAATGAATTTTTAAAGACCGCCCACACTCTTGTCATGCAATGTCTGCTACAAAGAGGGGGGCGACGCATGCACGCATCTCGTGCAAAGCGACGCACCGTCTTTGCCCCTTGCACCAGATGCGATCAAAGGCGCACCATAATGGTGCAAACTGCACGCTTTTGAACAAGGCTGCACACGATTTTATCGCGTTAAACGCCGTTTGGCGCGGTTTAAAATTGTTGGCACGGTTTTCGCTTTGTCATGCAGCAAGGAGCCAACGCGCTATTTACTCAATTTGACACCGGAGGTTATTTCACATGTCAGTAGAAAACGTGCTCGCACTGATCCAAGAAAACGAGGTGAAATTCATCGACCTGCGCTTTACCGATACCAAAGGTAAAGAGCAACATGTTTCTATTCCCTCGCATCAAATTGATGATGACTTCTTTGAAGAAGGCAAAATGTTTGATGGCTCATCGGTTGCGGGCTGGAAAGGCATTAATGAATCAGACATGGTGATGATGCCAGACGCCAGTTCGGCCGTGCTTGACCCCTTTACCGAGGAAAGCACCCTGAATATCCGTTGTGACATTCTCGAGCCCTCAACCATGCAAGGCTACGACCGCGATCCTCGCTCGATTGCTAAACGTGCAGAAGATTACATGCGCGCATCTGGCATCGCCGACACCGTATTGATCGGTCCTGAACCAGAGTTCTTCTTATTCGATGACGTTAAATTTGCCACCGATATGGCCGGCTCGTTCTATAAAATTGACGACGTCGAGGCAAGCTGGAACTCAGGTACCGCCCTCGAAGGGGGAAACAAAGGTCACCGTCCAGGCGTAAAAGGCGGCTACTTCCCGGTTGCCCCCGTTGACTCATCACAAGACATCCGCTCTGCCATGTCATTAGTGATGGAAGAAATGGGCCTAGTGGTTGAAGCGCACCACCACGAGGTGGCGACAGCAGGTCAGAATGAAATTGCTACCCGTTTCAACACCTTGACCACCAAAGCCGACGAAATCCAAATCTACAAATACGTGGTGCATAACGTTGCGCACGCCTTTGGTAAAACGGCAACCTTTATGCCTAAGCCACTGGTTGGTGACAACGGCTCAGGGATGCACGTCCACCAGTCGCTTGCCAAAGATGGGCAAAACCTGTTTGCCGGTGATAAATATGGCGGCTTGTCTGAAACCGCGCTGTATTATATTGGCGGTGTCATCAAACACGCACGTGCGATCAACGCCTTCGCCAACGCCTCAACCAACTCGTATAAGCGTCTGGTCCCAGGCTTTGAAGCACCGGTTATGTTGGCTTACTCGGCACGTAACCGCTCAGCATCAATCCGTATCCCAGTGGTGCCGAGCCCGAAAGCTCGCCGTATTGAGCTGCGCTTTGCCGATCCAACGGCCAACCCGTATCTCTGCTTCGCCGCCATGCTAATGGCTGGCCTCGACGGGATTAAAAACAAGATCCACCCTGGCGATGCCATGGATAAAGACTTGTACGACTTGCCTGCAGAAGAAGCAGCGGAAATCCCAACCGTCGCTGAGTCCCTTAAAGAGGCACTACAGGCCCTTGACGATGACCGCGAGTTCCTAACCGCTGGTGGTGTGTTCTCGGATGACTTCATTGACTCTTACATCGCGCTGAAGGGCGAAGATGTTGAGCGTATCCAAATGACCACTCATCCCGTGGAATTCGAGCTGTACTACTCGGTATAAGCGCGCAAACAACCCAAATTGTAGCCCACCTCGCAGGTGGGCTTTTTTGTGCTTTTTACCCGCGCCATCTCGCTTATCATTGCCACTATCTGCAGATAAAAAAGGGGAAGCGATGCGCTGGCTAACCATTATCGTGCTCGGCCTCACTGTCACCTGCCAGGCTGGCACGGTTTACCAATGGCAGGATCAAAACGGACAATGGCATATTAGTGATCAGCCTCCCAACGCGCCCCACCAAGTGCGCCATTACGCGCCCTCGCCGGTATCGCCACCGTTAACGCAACCGCCGCAGACACCCCCCACGCCCACACATCAATCAAAGGTGACGATCACACTGGTTCACCCCAGTGATGGCGCGACGTTGCGCAGCAACCCCGGCAAGGTTTCCGTAAAAGCCATTCTGGCCCCGGCGGCTTCCCCAAGCGATCGCGTGCAGCTGGTGATGGACGGTCAACCCGTTCAGGCTCACCCTGAGCAGACGCGCAGCGCCTCACAGCTCACACTGCAATGGCACCTCGGCCCGGTAGACAGAGGCACCCATCGCTTTAAAGTGCGCGTTTTAGAAAACGGCAAGATAATTGCATCGTCCTCTGAACATCAGGTGTATTTGCATCGCGCCCACGTGAATCAGCCACATCGCGCGCATGATTAACCCACGACAACGCCGATGCATTCACAAACCCAGCAGTGCAAGCTGCATCAAGCAAGGATCTCGATTACACTCAATGCACCAAATCAGTGCAAACAAGGACGCAACACGGATGGCACCCGCTCAACTGTTCGACCACCTCCTCACCGCCATTATTGTGGTGGATAGCCAATGGCGTATTCAGTACGTCAACGCGGCCGCCGAGCAGCTGATGCATCAAAGTGCCAGGCGCTTGCTGACGCGGCCGCTCACCGAGCAAATTCAGCACGCCAGCGTCGACTGGGCACAAATTGCCAACACCACACGGGCGGGGCAGAGCTTGACGGACAGTGATGTGACCTGGGTGGTGGACGGTCAGCCACAAAAGGTGCAACTCAGTGCCAGTCCGCTATTTGATCAAGAGGACGAAGGGCGGCTGCTACTGGAAGTGAATGTGGTCAGCCAACAGCAAAGGATCAGTAAGGAGCTGACCCAAAAAGCACAACAACAAGCGGCAAAAGAGTTGGTACGCGGCTTGGCGCATGAAATAAAAAACCCTCTTGGCGGCTTACGCGGCGCGGCACAGCTGCTAGAAAAGATGCTGCCTGATGCGAGCTTAGCGGAATATACCCAGATTATTATCGAGCAAGCCGACCGATTGCGAAACTTAGTCGACCGTTTACTGGGACCACAGCGTCCTGGGTTGCGCCAACGACAAAATATTCACGTGGTATTGGAAAAAGTCCGCCAATTGATCAGCCTCGATAACCACGAAGGCATCCAGATCATTCGCGATTATGATCCCAGCTTACCTGATTTTGAGATGGATCCTGAGCAGCTGGAGCAAGCGATTCTCAACGTCGCCACTAATGCGGCGGATGCGATAAGTGGTCAGCCAAACGCGCGGCTCACCTTGCGCACGCGCACAGGCTTTCAAACCGTGATCCATGGCGAGCGTCACCGGGTGGTCGCGCAAATTGAAATCATCGACAATGGGCCCGGGATCGCGCCGCATCTGCAAGACACCTTGTTCTACCCCATGGTCACCAGCAAGGCTGACGGCAATGGGCTTGGACTCGCCATCACTCATCATTTAATCGATCAGCATCAAGGGAAAATTGACGTGAATAGCTGGCCAGGCCATACCTGCTTCACCATCCAATTGCCAATCATAGAAAAGGACACGCCACATGAGTAAAGGGACCATTTGGATTGTTGATGATGACAGCTCCATTCGTTGGGTGATGGAACGCACCCTCAGTGCTGCCGGCCTCACCTGCGATACGTTTAGCAATGCTGAAAATGTACTCAGTGCCCTGCATGAACGTCGCCCTGATGTGTTGGTCTCCGATATTCGCATGCCAGGTAGCGATGGGCTGGCGCTGCTAAAAGCGGTACATGAGCAGCACCCTGACTTACCCGTGATCATCATGACCGCGCACTCGGATTTAGATGCCGCGGTCAACGCCTATCAAAAAGGCGCGTTTGAATACCTGCCCAAGCCGTTCGATATTGATGAAGCGCTGGCCCTGGTTGAGCGCGCGCTGGCCCACTATAAAGAGCAGCAAAAGCAACAAACGTCACGACAGCCGCAAACACAGACACCCGAGATCATCGGCGAGGCTCCCGCGATGCAAGAAGTGTTTCGCGCCATTGGCCGGCTGTCACGCTCCTCGATTTCGGTATTAATCAATGGTGAGTCGGGTACAGGTAAGGAGCTGGTCGCCCAAGCGCTACATCGTCATAGTCCGCGGACCAATCAAGCCTTTATCGCTCTGAATATGGCCGCCATTCCCAAAGATTTGATTGAATCTGAGCTGTTTGGTCATGAAAAAGGGGCGTTTACGGGGGCCAATGCGGTCAGGCAAGGACGCTTTGAGCAAGCCAATGGCGGCACCCTCTTTTTGGATGAAATTGGCGATATGCCATTGGATGTGCAAACGCGTTTACTGCGTGTGCTGGCGGATGGTCAATTCTATCGGGTCGGCGGTCACGCGGCGGTCGATGTGGATGTGCGCATTATCGCGGCGACCCACCAAGATCTTGAACGCTTGGTGACAGAAGGCAGTTTCCGAGACGACTTGTTTCACCGCTTGAACGTGATCCGCGTTCATCTCCCCTCACTCAAAGACAGGCGCCAAGATATTCCCCAGCTGTGTCAGCATTTTCTTGCCCGCGCGGCCAAAGAGCTAGATGTCGAAGCCAAGCAACTCCACCCAGACACAGAAACCATGATGAGCCAGTTACCTTGGCCGGGTAACGTCCGCCAGCTAGAAAACACCTGCCGCTGGCTGACCGTGATGGCCAGCAGTAAGGAGGTGCTGCCCTCCGATCTCCCAAGGGAGCTGCTCAACCAGCCCAGCGCTATGACCGACAATGAAGCCCATGATTGGCAGCAGGCTCTCACGCATTGGGCGCAAGATGCGATAACACAAGGACAACATGGTATTTTGCAACAAGCGCTCCCCAGTGTTGAACGCATCTTGTTGCAATCGGCGCTCAAGCACACGCATGGCCACAAACAAGAGGCAGCTAAAATTTTAGGATGGGGGCGTAATACCCTGACACGTAAACTCAAAGAGCTAAATATTGAGTCTTAACTCATTATTGAAACTGACACTCTTTGAACCTCTGCTAAATTTAAGTAAAGAGATTGAGGTAAAATCTAACAATCATGTTGTTTTTTTTATAAGAGTAAAGTTGCTGTCCTGATGAGAAACTTACGCCCATTGTCGATACGCGCTGCCGTGATGCTCCCCGTGTTTCTCGTCCTAACACTCACGCTGGTCGTGATCATTATTACCATCAACAACCACTATCGCGCCAGCTCGCAATTTGTCGGCAAGTTATTACTCGAGGATTACTCCGTCGGTATTGAGCGAGACTTGCGCCAGTATCTTGCTCACCCCTTTAATGCCAACATTTTTGTCGCCGACAGCCTAGCCGCCCGGCTTGGCGATGCGCCAATAACTGACGCAGGGCTGCGTGATTATCTTCTCAATAGCTACACCTCCCTCTACCAAGCCATGCCTTACATGCAGGTATTAAGCATTGGCGTCGATGCCGAGGGCGAATATTTCGGCTACCGTAAAAGCCAAGCCGGTCAATATATTTTGATGGAGCAAAGTGACGCGACCCAGGGTACGCYGCGTATTTTTGATGGCCGCACGCCAAACGCTAACGTCATTTATCAAGACAACTACTACGATCCACGCATCCGACCATGGTACATTCCTGCTTTCAATCGCGAGCAGCCGCGCTGGACCGACATTTACCGTGATGCCGATGAGGTCGGCGAAGTCTCCTTATCGGCGATTGCCCCGGTGATGGTCAATGATAATGTGTGGGGCGTGGTCGCCAGCGACATCAAGCTCAATGCGTTTAATCGCTTCTTAAGTGAGCGTCAACAAAAACTTGGGGGGGCATTATTTATTGTCGACGATGAGGGTCGGATGATCGCCCACAGTGGCCAAGAGAGCCCCAGCAATATCTTGCATTTTCCCGATATTAGCCATAACCCAGTCCTCGATAATACCATTAGTCAGGTCGCAAACGCGTGGCCGCCCGAACCCGGCCGTTTAGGCAAGCCCTTTAGTTTCAATATTGCCGACAAGGGCCATTTTTATGGCACCATTAAACAAGTGGCGATGCCCGCTCCCTTTCAGCATCAATGGTATGTAGTGGTCGCACTGCCCGACCAGCTACTGTTAAAAAACCTGCTAAGCCAGCAAGAGATCAGCATTTATCTGGTGATGACCATGGCACTGATCGGGCTTGCGGTGGTGTATTTCATTATACGCCAACTGACTCGCCCATTGAGAGACACCGCTGAAGCGGCAGCCAAACTGGCATCGGGCAACTTGACTTACCGCATCAACACGCCCGCAAGCCTGCGGGAAATCTCGATACTCAAAGAAGCATTTAACAATATGTCGGTCAAGTTACAGCAGTCGTTCAATGCACTGCGCCAACAAGTCCGCCAAGATAACCTCACGCAACTCTATACGCGTGAAGGCTTGATTGAACAGGCTGCTGGCTTGCGCTATCACGCCCCCAATACCTTGGTGATTTTGGGGATCAACGGCTTTCGCAACATTAATGATAGCCTTGGACAAGAAGGCGGGGACACGCTTTTATGCGCGATCGCCGATCGACTCAGCGCCCTCTCCGATGGCTCTGGGATGCTACTGGCACGCGTGCGTGGCGATGAGTTCGCCGTTCTCGCGCCCAATACCACCAACCGCACGCAATCAGAGGCATTGGTCGATCAGTTACTGAGTTTGTTTAAGCGCCCTGTCACCATTGGCAACGATGATGTTTTGGTCGACGCGTGTGCGGGGGTAGTCTTTGGCTACACCTTTGGCGATGCCATTTATGAAGGCCTTGATCACGCCGGTCTCGCATTGAGCGAAGCCAAACGCAGTGAAACAGCGATGTATGTGTACTTTGAAGCCAATATGCAGGCACGGATTCAAGAGCAATCAAGGCTCCTCCTCGAGCTTCATCACGCCGTACAGCATCATCAATTTGAGGTGTATTACCAACCCTTTGTCCGCTTGCTTGATGGMCGCTTCTGCGGCGCGGAAGCCTTGGTGCGCTGGCGCCACCCTACGCGTGGCATGGTCTCCCCGGCTGATTTTATTCCCGTCGCCGAGCAAAGTGGCTTGATCAATCAAATCGGCATGCAGGTACTCGAGCAAGCCGCTTATGACACCGTGGCGCAGATTCAAAAAGGCTTGTGGCCAGCCAATTATCAGCTGCACGTGAATTTATCCGCACGTCAGCTACTGTCGGCCGACTTTATCGACAAACTGCAAAGCGTGCTGGATCGTACCCAACTGCCAGCGGAGAATTTAACCTTGGAGATCACTGAGTCACAGCTGATGAGTCATGAGCACTTGGCGACCTCAGGGTTAACCAAAATCCGCGCGCTGGGAATTAAAATTGCTATCGATGACTTTGGCACCGGCTATTCATCGCTGGCATACCTTCACCAAATGGCGTTTGACAGCCTTAAGATTGATCGCAGCTTCGTTCACTCGATGACCGAAAACAGCACTAACCAGCGCATCATTGAAGCCGTGGTTGCCATGACACGCGGTATGGATGTGCACCTGGTGGCCGAGGGCATAGAAACCCAGGAAGAAGCCGAACGGCTGCGTGACATTGGTTGCCACTTTGCACAAGGCTTCTTGTTTGCTAAACCCCTCCCCTTGGCGGAACAACCAACAGAACGGGTAACGGATAAGCTCCCCACGCGATAGCTGTCACGTCATCGACACACTGACTACTGACGATAAGAGAGTCACTCGCTATACTGAGCCCCAACTCACCTGCTGGGAACCGATGATGATAACAAAAGACTTACCCGTGACAGATTTGCACCGTCACTTGGACGGCAATATTCGTATCGAGACCATTTTGGCGCTAGGGCAAAAATTTGCGATGCCACTACCCGCTACCGATATCGAGTCACTGCGCCCACATGTGCAGGTGGTCAAGAACGAACCCGATTTAGTGGCGTTCCTGTCTAAGCTCGATTGGGGCGTAGCCGTATTAGGGGATTTAGATGCCGTTCGCCGCGTCGCCTACGAAAACGTAGAAGATGCCTTAAACGCGCAAATTGATTATGCCGAGCTGCGCTTTTCGCCCTACTACATGGCGCTGAAGCACCAATTACCACTAGAAGGCGTGGTCGAAGCCGTGGTCGATGGTGTACAGGCGGGTAGCCGCGACTTTGGCGTGAAAACCAACTTGATTGGCATCATGAGCCGTACCTTCGGCACAAAAGCCTGTATGGCCGAGCTGGATGCACTACTGACACAGAAATCACACTTAGTGGCCATCGATCTGGCCGGTGATGAGCTGGGCCAACCGGGCGACCAATTCACCGAGCACTTTGCCAAAGTGCGGGCCAGCGACCTGCAAGTGACCGTGCACGCTGGCGAAGCCGCTGGCGCCGCCAGTATGTGGCAAGCAATCAACGAACTCGGCGCCACCCGAATCGGACACGGTGTGAAAGCCATTGAGGATCCAGCGCTGATGGATTACTTGGCGAAACACCAGATAGGTATCGAAACTTGCCTGACGTCAAACATCCAAACCAGCACCATTGCTGATCTCGCGCAGCACCCGGTGCGTCAATTCCTCGACCATGACATTCTGGCCTCGTTAAATACTGACGATCCAGCCGTGGAAGGGATTGAATTACCCTATGAATATGAAGTGGCTGCCCCTGCCGTGGGCTTAACGCCGGCGCAAATCACCGCATTGCAAGAAAATGGCCTTTCGATTGCTTTCTTGTCTGATAGTGAGAAAGCCGCACTGAAAGCCCACGCGGCAACACGCTAGGTCTTCGTCGCGCGTTCCCTGGAGAACGTCATCCATAAAAAAACCGCCAACGGGCGGTTTTTTTTGCTTATATCACACGAGAGAACTGTTGCTGACGCGCTCTATCTCGCAAATAAACATCAAAGCTCATACAGATATTGCGGATCAGCATACGGCCCGTTTTGGTCACTGAAATCGTTTTATCAGTCACCCGGACCAAGTCATCATCGATAAAGCACTGCAGTAACGCCAGATCCTCAGCAAAATACTGATCAAAATCTATCTGGTAACGTGTCGCAATGTCCGCTTTCTCTAGGGTGAAATTACACATCAGCGCTTTAATCACATCACGACGAATGCGGTCATCCGGCTCAAGCATCACGCCTTTGAATAGGGCATGGCGCTCGGCATCCACTTGCTGATAATACGCTTTCATCTCTTTTTGATTCTGCGCGTAACAATCACCAATCATCGAAATCGCCGACACCCCGAGCCCGAGCAGATCACAGTCACCTTGGGTGGTATAGCCTTGGAAGTTGCGATGTAAACGCCCTTCACGCTGCGCCACCGCCAGCTCATCATCAGGCAGAGCAAAATGATCCATGCCGATAAACTGATAGCCAGCCCCCGTCAACGTATTGATGGTGTCTTGCAACATGGTGAGCTTGGCGTCCGGTGAGGGTAAATCCTCTTCTTTGATTTTGCGCTGCGCCGCGAACAAGTTGGGCAAATGCGCGTAATTAAACACTGAGAGTCGACCCGGACGCATGGTAAGGACTTGCTCAAGCGTATTGGCAAACCCCTCTGGCGATTGGCTGGGCAAGCCATAAATCAAATCGAGATTGGTGGAGCGGAAGCCCAGTTCGCGGGCACGTTCAACCAAGGCGTGAATAAAGTCTTCATCTTGCTCTCGGTTCACCAGCTGTTGCACTTTTTTATCAAAGTCCTGCACCCCAATACTGATACGATTGAAGCCTTCATCGCGGAGATGATCGAGCATATCGAGTGGAATTTCGCGCGGATCGACCTCGATGCTGATCTCAGCCTCGTCTTCAAAGTCGAACTCTTGGCGTAGCAAGTGCATTAAGCGAGAAATTTGCGCTTTAGTGAGAAACGTCGGGGTGCCTCCGCCCCAATGCAGTTGCGTCACACGACGTGAGCCAAGTAAAAATGCACGCTGACGGATCTCGTGCTCAAGCGCATCCAGATACTCATCCGCCTTATGCTGGTGCCGTGTCACCACTTTATTGCAGCCACAGTAATAGCAAAGTTTGTGGCAAAACGGGATATGCACATACAACGACAACGGGCGCTCAGGATACTGGCTACACGCCATATCAAATTCCGCGGGCGCAAACGCCTCATGAAATTCGAGTGCCGTCGGGTACGACGTATAACGGGGCCCTGAATAGTTGTACTTATTGATAAGGGCTTGATCCCAAATGATTTGTGGTGATGACATGGCTTACATTCCGCAAAAGCGCTTAGGAAAGGAGTAACAGCGTCTAGTGTGCCACAGCCTTAAGTCAGGTGTTTAGCACTACCCGCACTGATGTTGCGAAAGTGTCGGCGAGATCGATTTTCGCCTAATAATTATAAGGGTATTGGGACAAAATGACAGTGGAAAGCAGCTGTTATCGGCTGCTTTCCAGGCAGTCACACTCAGTGTGTCAGGATATGATCAGGGATGTGGCGACCCCCAGTAAAGGCAAGAATATCTGAGAGCTCCACTTTTATTGCCTCTTCTAGACGCGCTTCATGTTTGGCTCGGTCTAAGTCGAGTCGCATGCGCTCATTCTTTTTCAGCCCCTTTCTTGCCTCACCACGAGGGGTATCTTTTACCGCCTCATACAATTCAAACAAGGCCGGATAGCGGCTATCAAACTCAACCCGCTTATCGCCTTGTAGGTGATCCATGATCATGTAAAGACGGATCGCGGCCTCCGACAAATCGCATTGATCCTGCAGTGCGGCAAACGCAATCACATCAACGCTCTCAATGATTTTATCATTGCGTTGGTTGATCGCTGCCTCTTTCATCTCGGCTTGCCATTTGGTTTGTCGCTTTAGCTTCGCCAGCAATACGCCTGCGTACACCGACAACGCCAAAATAATCAGCGCCCCAAGTCCTGCCAATATCCAGATCCACTCCTGCACCGGTTACTCCTTGTTAATCATCCTGTTGCTCAAATTTAGCCAGCAGGTCATCGTCATCATTCAACTCATTGTCGTCGGTCAGCAGGCCCAGTTTATCCATCAGCACTTCAATCCGATCCAGCTTTTCATCCACGTAAGCTTGCAAGCCCGCGCCCAACTTCTCACCATTTTCGATGCGATCCAGCAACACGTTCAGTTGTGGGTCTTGCTCAAGCTTTGCAAGCTCTTGCTCTGGCGTGAGTTTGGGTTGCTTCGGTTTTTCTGCATCCGTACCCAATGGGATCGGCTTTTTACTGCCAATGCGCGGGTCTTTTTTACCACCGCTGCGACGCACTTGCTTGTTGTCTTCTTCTGAATGACGCGAGCCGGCTTTCTTGCCCTTACGCTTTTTCTGCTTTTTCAGCATTCGCGCAATGCGGTCTTGCTCGTTCTGGTTTTTATCTACGTATTGCGCCGGGCCTTCCGATCCTACGCGGCGCGTTTTCTTTTTACGCGTCATGTCTGTGGTTTCCTCATTAAAATTACGTCGTTGCCAATAAACGTGAGCGCCAAGCCAGCTTGGTGAGCTAAAAACTGGAACGTATGGCGACTAAAAAAGCTAACGTGAGTCAGATCGTTCTTATAGTGCCAGCGTGAAAAAGCATCTGGATCCTTAACCAGTTTGGTCATAATCCCCAAATAGCCGCCCGGTTTAAGCATTGAGAGCCATTGATGCCACTGCGCCTTCGGCCAATAAAAATGCTCGATCGCCTCCGTACAGGTAATAAAGTCATAGCATTCATCCAGTACGTCGGTTTGTGGCGCATAGAAGGGATCATAGCAGGCCACATCATGCCCTGCGTCTCGCAACATACTCGCCAACACGGGCCCTGGACCACAGCCAAAGTCTAGCCCGCTCGCAGGCACCGCCAATCGCGCCAGCAAGGGTGTGGCTAAACGCGATAAAAAGCGCTGGTAGCCTTGGTCCTCCGGGTGATTTTGGTGCAAATCATAAATGGCCTTTTCGTCCTCGGGCGCAAGCAGCGTTTGGCGATCAACAAATACCAACGCGCAATCCGTGCATTGAAAGTACGCACGGCGTTTGTCGGTATGATAAAGATGGGTTGTTGTGTGCTCACATAAAGGGCAGTGCTGCATATCATTCATCTATGCCAAAGGCTGGCGCGAATGTAGCAGAAAGTGGGTCAATAAAAAAGCGACAGGCATAAAGCCTGTCGCGTATCGCGCTTGCGATAATAAGCGGATCGTGTCCGTCCTGGTACTGGGTTCATCCCTGATAAATGGCGCTTAGCGTCTTAGTATCAACATCCTGTCATTGTGGGTAGCATGCCTGCCTATCCGTCGCTTCCTGCGCCCTTGTCGCTCGACACCCACTACACATCCTGTGTCACGTCATCCTTGTGCGCCAACCTTGGCAACATCCACATCCTGTGGTTAGACCGTCCTGGTGCTCATCTGCCTTGCTTGGCTCAGTCTCTTGTCCTTAAGACCAACGTCCTGTTGATAGTGATAGCGTATCGCAGTGACCGCGCTTGCCTAGAATGACCGCCAAATAAAATAAGAAGCGAAAATGGATAATGAAGGTAAAGCACTGATTTTAAGAAGATAAAAAATATATCTTTCAAAAAGTAACGTGTTTTTCTTGCTAGCAAATAGCCAATCTCTCACACACGAGGTCGCTGTTATCGCTATCGGCGTGGTGTGATGTCAAAGCACGAGCCTAGTGAGATGGTAGGGCGAATAAACGGGAGGGATAAAAACGGCGGCGTTTATCACACCACCGTTTTCACAGAGCGGCTCGGTTATTAGTGTAGCCCGCCTAAGTAGTTAGACAGCGCGTCAATTTCCTTGTCCGTCAGCTTCGCCGCGACCGACCGCATCATTTTGTTCATATCATTATGACGCTCTCCGGCGCGGAACATTTTCAACTGACTGGCTAGGTACTTCGCAGGCTGGCCAGAAATTTTCGGGAAACCAGAAGAAGGGGTGCCGTTCCCGCGAGGACCGTGACAGGCTGTACAGGCTGCAATACCGCGCTCAGGATCACCGGCCATGTAGAGCTGGCGACCTACCTCGATAGCGCCTTCAGGCGTGGTACCAGGCTTGGGTGTTAAGGTTGCATAATACGCCGCTAAGTCTGCCATGTCCTGCTCAGAAAGCGGCGCGACCATGCCAGCCATTACAGCGTTATATCGTCCTTGCTCACCGCCGCTTTGCGCGCCGAGCTTAAATTCTTTCAGTTGTTTCTCTAGATAGTTGGCGTGCTGACCCGCCAAGTTTGGGTAATCAGGCAAAACACTGTTACCGTCAGCACCGTGACAGGCGACACAGGTATTGGATTTTGCTTTGCCCGCTTCAGCATCTCCTTGGGCCCAGACTGAAGTGCTGGCGAGGAGAGTCAATATTAGCGCTAATTTCTTCATGACATTCCGTTTATAATTATCAAGCTTCCAGTACCACTACTTAGTTACCGTCATGGTACAATTACCGATCAAAAACCGAGCACGGTTATTTTACACAAATTCACACAAAAGTAATCAGTCTACTACACCAAGACGAGACGGAGTTAACAGTGGAGCAATCACTTAATTACCGTAACACCCAGTTTGTTACCAGCGCACCCGACATTCGCCATCTTCCTGATAATACGGGGATCGAGATTGCGTTTGCTGGCCGTTCCAACGCCGGTAAGTCTAGCTCCCTTAACCGTCTTTGTGACCAAAAGAGCCTAGCAAAGACCAGTAAGACACCCGGGCGCACACAATTAATTAACCTCTTTAAGG
>NZ_MUET01000002.1:0-105280 GCF_001995685.1 Salinivibrio sp. IB282
ATTCTATCTTGGCTATACCAAAGAAGGCCTAATCATGTTGTTAGCCTTCCTGTTTGGTTTTATCTTGCTGGGTATCCCTAGCATAATTATCGGGATTATTGCTTTTGTTGAATTCATCATTTACCTGATCAAAACAGATAAAGAGTTTGAAGCGACCTATGTAAATGCCCACAAAGGCTGGTTTTAACAGTACTCTCTGACTAAGCGTTACCTACTTTTGCAAAACCATGTTTACTAATGATCAAAAAAAGCTGCCATTTCGGCAGCTTTCTTATCGGTATCGATCGACCGCTAATTAGCGGATATCAATCTCTTCAATTCTATCTTGGCTATACCAAAGAAGGCCTAATCATGTTGTTAGCCTTCCTGTTTGGTTTTATCTTGCTGGGTATCCCTAGCATAATTATCGGGATTATTGCTTTTGTTGAATTCATCATTTACCTGATCAAAACAGATAAAGAGTTTGAAGCGACCTATGTAAATGCCCACAAAGGCTGGTTTTAACAGTACTCTCTGACTAAGCGTTACCTACTTTTGCAAAACCATGTTTACTAATGATCAAAAAAAGCTGCCATTTCGGCAGCTTTCTTATCGGTATCGATCGACCGCTAATTAGCGGATATCAATCTCTTCAAAGTTTTTAATCACATCATCCAGCGCTTTCATTTGTGCCAGGAAAGGCTCAAGCTTGTCCAGTGGTAGCGCTGACGGCCCGTCACAACGGGCATTGTCTGGGTCTGGGTGCGCTTCGATAAACAAACCGGCAATTTTGGTGCCTAAACCTGCACGGGCCAAATCAACCGTTTGCTGACGACGTCCACCAGAGGCGGCACCTTGTGGATCACGGCATTGCAACGCGTGGGTGACATCAAAAATAATCGGGCTGCCGTTTGAGGCCTTTTTCATCACATCAAAGCCGAGCATATCCACCACCAAGTTATCATAGCCATGGCAGCTACCACGTTCACACAAGATCACTTTCTCGTTGCCACACTCGGCAAATTTGTCGACGATGTTACCCACTTGTCCAGGGCTCATAAACTGAGGTTTTTTAACGTTAATAACCGCATCGGTTTTTGCCATGGCTTCAACCAAATCGGTTTGGCGCGCTAAGAAGGCAGGCAATTGAATCACATCCGCCACTTCCGCCACCGGTGCCGCTTGATATTGCTCGTGGATGTCAGTAATCACTTTGACGCCGAAGGTGCTTTTTAGCTCTTCAAAGATTTTGAGCCCCTCTTCCATGCCCGGGCCACGGTAAGAATGCACTGATGAGCGGTTCGCTTTGTCGAATGAAGCTTTGAAAACATAGGGAATGCCAAGCTTGTCGGTCACCTTGACGTAATGCTCACAAATTTGCATGGCCAAATCGCGTGATTCCAGCACGTTCATGCCAGCAAACAAGGTAAACGGGCGATCGTTGGCAACAGGAGTGTCACCAATGTGGACGGTTTTTTGCGTCATACAGGTATCCTTAGTCATGCGTGATCACGCATCAATGTAACGTCGGTTGCTCTTCGTTAAGCGCTTTTACTTGCATTTTTAGCAGCTCTGCTGCCGGGTCATCCGGGCATTGCTCAATAAAATACTCGTAATCAGTCGCCGCCACACGATCGCAATCCAGTTGTTGGAAAATATAGCCGCGGTCGCGAATCTCGTAAGGATCATCAGGGCTAAAGGTTAGCGCCAGTTCACTACAACGCAGCGCCATGGCGTATTTTTCTTCCCGTAATAGCGCACTTTTCGCCACAGTAAGCCAACGACCGATAATGGTGGGGTTGTCACTTGGCTGCAAGTGCGACGCTTCAAGCTCGGCAAGTGGGCCTTGGCTTCCTTTGAGCCAGCCACGCAAAATGCGCTCGTTAACCCGTTCGCCGTTAAACGGGTTGATGAAAACGGGGGCGTCCTCTAACTCATCAATACGCAGCACCAGCTGGCTGGGGAACGCCATTGGCTTAACCGGCAGCGACAAGCGCTCGCACAGGTATAAGAAGACAGCGCCCAATGAAGCTGGGATCCCAGTTTTACGCTCTAACACCTTATTAATAAAGACATTATCCGATGAAAAGTACTGCTCGATGTCGCCTTTAAATTGCCACTGGTGATAAAAAAGACGACACAGGCCATCCAGTCGTAATGCCATATCGGGCTCGGCACCAAGCTGGTGCTCGGCTTCGTCGGCAAGGCGATCCAGCGACGCTTTAATCTGATGCACATCGACTGACGAGTCGATGGCATGGTTCAGAGTCGCCGCCCCTTCTGCCAGTGTGAGCGTGTCTAATTGTTGATCGGTTAATGGCATCATGTTTATCCCATTACGTGAGGAACTTTGAGTAGTGCAAGGTTCGCCGCGGCATAGGCCCACCCCAATGCGCCTAGAAAGGCCACAGTGCGGAACAGTTTGCCTCGGCTGTAGTGCAAGGCGACAAAGCCCAAGGCAATGTAAGCTAAGACACAGGTCAGCTTTTCTGTCAGCCACGCGCCGGATTCGGTGAAGGGAATAAACCCGGTCACAAAAATCAGCGCCACACCGGTGCTTAGTAATAGGGTATCGACCACATGCGGGGTGACCTTGACCCATTTTTTATTCATCATCTCACTGCCACGCATCACCCAGACAAATCGAATAACGAATAACGAAAGGCTTAACACCACGGTAAGTAAGTGGGTGTGCTTAAGGGCCATGTAGATCATAACGATTCCTGCTTCCTATCAGTGTCAGTTAAAGTCGCTGTGCCAAGGTGATTCTATCGAGCCCAGCGTAATCTTGTTGGGTTTTGGCATCGGGCCAGCCGGCGTCTTTCCATGCCGCCCGGACCGCTTCGCCTTGGTTATAACCATGCTCGACCATCAACCAGCCCCCGTCGACCAGATACTTGGCCGCGGTTTGGCCGATGTGACGAATCGCGGCTAAGCCACTTTCATCAGCGACCAAAGCACTGGCGGGTTCAAAGCGGACATCGCCTTGCTGAAGGTGTGGATCATCGCCGTCAATATACGGTGGGTTACTCACAATCACCTCAAACCGATTCATATCACTGAGTGCGCTGAACCAGTCGCTTTGAATAAAGTGGGCGTTTGAGAGGTGGTTGTCGTGCGCATTTCGGCTTGCCAAGGCAACCGCTTCAGGCATCAGATCAACGCCCACAACGGTGACATCAGGCCGCTCGCTGGCAATGGCTAAAGCCACAGCCCCCGTTCCGGTGCCTAAATCCAGCACACGGCAAGGCGTGGCAGGCAACACGGCCAGCGCTTGTTCCACCAGCAGCTCGGTTTCAGGGCGCGGGATTAAAGTGGTCGGTGACACATTGAGTCGTAGCGTCCAAAAATCGCGGTAACCCAAAATATACGCCACGGGCTCGCCTTGTAGACGACGAGCAAACAACTGACGAAATTGTGCCAATTGTGCGGCGGTGAGTTTGCGCTCTGGCCAAGTGTAAAGATAACTGCTTGGTTGTCCTAACACATGGCAGAGCAACGCCCTAACGTCGACGCCTGCAGCGCCGCCCGATAAAGCGGTCAGCTCTGTGGTGCTATCGGCCAGTAATGCGCTGATCGTCGCTGTCATTATTGCTGCTCAGACAAGGCGGCAAGTTGGTCGGCTTGGTGCTCTTGAATCACAGGATCCACCAAGCTATCCAGATCACCTTGCATGACATCGTCGAGACGATACAAGGTCAGGTTGATGCGGTGATCCGATACCCGCCCTTGCGGATAATTGTAGGTGCGAATACGGTCTGAGCGATCACCCGAGCCTAACAGGTTACGGCGCGTTGACGCTTCTTCTGCGGCGCGCTTTTCTTCTTCCGCTTTAATCAAGCGTGCTGCCAGTACCGACATCGCTTTGGCGCGGTTTTTGTGTTGTGAGCGCTCATCCTGACATTCCACCACAGTGCCAGTCGGCAAGTGAGTAATACGAATGGCAGAATCTGTGGTGTTGACGTGCTGACCACCGGCACCGGATGCACGGAAGGTATCAACTTTCAGATCGGCTGGGTTAATCTCTGGCGCTTCCGCTTCTGGGATTTCTGGCAAGATCGCCACAGTACAGGCCGAGGTATGCACGCGCCCTTGTGATTCTGTTGCGGGCACGCGCTGCACGCGATGGCCGCCAGATTCAAACTTGAGCACACCATACGCACCTTCTCCGGCAACACGGGCAATCACTTCTTTAAAGCCGCCGTGCTCCCCTTCACTGGCACTAATAATTTCTAACTTCCAGCCGCGCTGCTCAGCATAACGGCTATACATGCGGAATAAATCCCCGGCAAAAATCCCGGCTTCATCCCCACCGGCACCGGCGCGAATTTCCAGGAAGCAATTGCGGTCATCGTTCGGATCTTTCGGCAATAGCAAAATCTGGAGCTGATCGGTCAGTGATTCAATGGTTTGTTCAGCCTGCGCGACTTCCTCTTGCGCCATTTCACGCATCTCTGCGTCATCTTCGTTGGCCATCTCTTGGGCAGCCGCCAAGTCTTCTTGCGCTTGCTTGAACTCAGTAAAGCACTTGATCACCTCTTCCAGCTGCGAATACTCTTTCGACAACGCGCGGAATTTGTTCTGATCATTAATGATATCTGGGGTGCCGAGCAGGTGCTGAACTTCTTCGTAGCGCTCAGATAGCGACTCTAGCTTGGCTAATATTGATGCTTTCATATATCTCTTCGTTAGTTGTCACTGTCCAGCCCCAGACAAACACGCATCACCGCCAGTTTATCCGGCTCACCATTTTGTGCAGCTTGCTGCATCGCCTGCGTGGGGGGGTGGATCAGTTTATTGGTCAGACGGTTACTCAGCTGGCGTAATACGCTTTCTGCGTCAGCGCCATTGGCTAGAGCCTGAATGCTTTGCTCCAATTCCGCCTGTTTAATGTGTTCAGACTGTGTGCGGTACTGTTTGATACTGTCTACCGCTTCGCGTGAGCGCAACCAGCGCATAAAATCAGCACTTTCTTCGGTCACAATCGCTTCGGCTTGAATCGCCGCTAACTTTCGCTGCTCGCGGTTGTGCTCCACAATCGACTGTAAGTCATCCACGCTGTATAGGTACGCATCCGCGAGACTGCCCACGTTTTCATCAATGTCACGCGGGACAGCAATATCAATCAGCAACATGGGTTGGTGCCGCCGCTTTTTCAAGGCTTTTTCGACCATCGCCTTTTCAATCAATGGCATGGGCGCGGCCGTCGAGCTAATCACGATGTCGGCCTGGCAGAGTTGCTCTGGGAGCGCCTCAAGCCCCGACACCTTGGCGCCAAATTGTTCGGCAAGTGCCTGCGCGCGTGATTGTGTGCGGTTAGCAAATATAATCTGACTGCATTGATGCTCGCTTAAATGCCTGGCCACCAGCTCAATGGTCTCACCGGCGCCCACTAACAGCGTGGTCACGTCCGATAACGACTCAAAAATTTGGCGCGCCAATGTGCAGGCGGCAAAAGCCACTGATACCGCATTACCGCCAATCTCGGTCTCGGTGCGGATCCGCTTCGCCACCGCAAAGGTTTTATGAAACAATTTCTCCAATGAGCCAGAAATCATTCCCGCGTCACCGGCACTGGCGTACGCTTGCTTGACCTGCCCCAGTATTTGCGGCTCGCCTAACACCAAGGAGTCTAACCCGCACGCGACCCGCATCAGGTGCTTCACCGCAGATTGCTCTTCATGGTAATAAATGCTGGCCATCAGGCTATCGCTACTGAGCTGATGAAAACGCGTTAGCCATTCCACCAATACCCCAACACCCGGCTGATTTAGCTCCGCATAAATCTCAGTGCGGTTGCAGGTTGAAACGATCACGCAACTGCGCACCTGTGGATGCTCGGAAAGCTGCCCTAACGCCTGCTCAAGTTGTTGCGGCGAAAAGGCGACCTTTTCCCGCAGCTCGACGGGGGCCGTTTTGTGATTAATTCCGAGAACTAACAGGCTCATGAAGCGTTGTTACCGACAGCACCAGTAAGGATTGGAGCGGAGGATTTTACTTGATGCCCCCCGCGAATTAAAGCGAACATTGTATCGCAGCATTTTCGTGGCACGGAAATGTGAAGCCTCGCGAAATCGATGTAAAGGTATACAACAGCTAACATGCCTTTATTTCCTCCACACAACCAAGCGCTTGACTGGCTTCTCTCCGTCCGGCGCTTGTGGCAAAGTAGCGTTACACAGCGATTGGAGTCGGCGAACGACAACAAGCGGTCGGTTGACGAAAACAAAAAGGATACTCGGTTTAATGTTCTCCTCTATACGCGTGAGCGTCTTGGCACTGTTTTTAACGCTACTTGCGGGGTGTGCCACTGCCCCAGCCCCAACGACTGAGTGGCAGAGTCATCGCGACGCCTTGGTATCGGTGGATAGCTACACCGCACGGGGTAAAGTCGCGTTTATTGCCCCGAGCACGCGTTTTTCTGCCAATTTGTACTGGCGGTATTCGCCCGCCCAATCTCAACTGCGGCTCACCAACTTTCTCGGCACCACCTTGCTGTCGTTAACCATGAATGAACAAGGTGCGGTCTTAATTGATGACCAAGGTGAGCGTTATCAAGATACCGACCCGGCCCGTTTGGTCGCCTATTTGACTGGTGCACACTTGCCTATCGACGCGCTTGCCCCTTGGCTCATTGGACTACCACGCGCACAAGATAGCTTTTCGCTGGGGCCAGATAACCGTGTTGCGACCCTCAACGGGGCGCAAGGCTGGGACATTGACTATCAAGACTACAGCGCTGACACGCAGCCTGCGCTCCCCACACGTATTACCCTGACCCGAGACCAGCAAACCGTTAAATTGTTGATTTCTGATTGGACGCTCGATAATGACTGAACCCACCTTTTGGCCCGCGCCTGCCAAACTAAACTTATTTCTCTACATCACCGGCCGTCGCGACAATGGCTATCATGAGCTGCAAACCCTGTTTCAGTTTCTCGACCATGGCGACACATTGGCTATTACGCCGAACGCGAGTGGTAAGATCAGCCTCAGCCCCGTGATAGAGGGGGTGAGTGAAAATGACAACTTGATTGTCAAAGCCGCGAAAGCGTTGCAGCAGCATACAGGATGCCAACAAGGCGCGCACATCGATGTGGAAAAGCGCCTTCCTATGGGCGGCGGTCTGGGCGGTGGGTCATCCGATGCGGCCACCACGCTGGTCGCACTCAATCATCTGTGGCAAACCCAAGTAAGCCAACAAACGCTGGCGCAACTCGGCCTGACGCTAGGTGCCGATGTGCCGATTTTCATTTATGGGCAGGCGGCAGTCGCAGAAGGCATTGGAGAAGTCTTTACGCCCGTTGCGCCACGCGAGAAATACTACTTGGTGGTGAAGCCTGACGTGTCTATTTCCACCGCAGCCATTTTCACTCACCCTCAGTTGCAACGAAACACGCCAAAGCGCACAGTTTCTGCGCTTATGGCACAAAAATACGAAAACGATTGCGAAAAGATAGCCCGTAAACAATTCCCCGAGGTTGATAAGGCTGTTTCGTGGCTGCTAGAATACGCGCCGTCTAGGATGACTGGGACAGGCGCGTGCGTGTTTGCCGAGTTTGACACTGCACAAGATGCCCAGGCCACACTCGACACTATGCCTAACTGGCTGACAGGGTTTGTTGCACGTGGGTTGAATCGTTCACCCCTACTTGATGCGCTGCAGCAACAAACCGTCGGTCAGTGACTACTAAATGGATGCAACCCGAGGTTTCCACCGTGCCTGATATGAAGCTGTTCGCTGGTAACGCGACACCCGTTCTCGCCCAACGTATCGCAAACCGTCTTTACATGTCACTGGGTGACGCCACTGTAGGCCGTTTTTCTGACGGTGAAGTGTGCGTTCAGATTAACGAGAATGTGCGCGGTAGTGACGTGTTCGTCCTCCAGTCCACCTGCGCCCCGACCAATGACAACTTAATGGAACTGGTCGTCATGATAGACGCGTTTCGACGTGCATCGGCTGGCCGCATAACCGCTGTTATCCCCTACTTTGGTTATGCTCGTCAAGATCGCCGCGTCCGCTCCTCTCGTGTTCCTATCACCGCAAAAGTCATTGCAGATTTCCTTTCTAACGTGGGTGTTGACCGCGTCCTGACCGTTGATCTCCACGCTGAACAAATCCAAGGCTTCTTCGACGTGCCGGTCGATAACATCTTTGGTACCCCTGTTCTGCTTGAAGACATGCTGGCGAAGAACCTGGAAGACCCTGTGGTTGTGTCTCCTGACATTGGCGGCGTGGTCCGCGCGCGTGCCACTGCGAAGCTGCTGGATGACACTGACATCGCGATTATCGATAAGCGCCGTCCACGTGCCAACGTCTCACAGGTTATGCACTTGATTGGCGATGTTGAAGGGCGTGACTGCATCATCGTTGATGACATGATTGATACCGGTGGCACCCTGTGTAAAGCGGCCGAAGCGTTGAAAAACCGCGGCGCTAAGCGCGTCTTCGCTTACGCGACTCACCCCGTTTTCTCTGGCGATGCTCCGAAGAATATCGCTGAGTCTGTGATTGATGAAATCGTGGTGACGGACTCTACCCCACTGAGCGCCGAGATCCAGGCCACTGGCCGCGTATCGCAATTAACGCTCTCTGGCATGCTGGCCGAAGCGATTCGCCGCATCAGCAACGAAGAGTCTATCTCTGCGATGTTTAACTCGTAAGTTAGCCACCAGGCATTGAGTTAGCCACAGCAACCGCGCCTAAGCGCCCTGCCTTTGTGCAGGGTGTTTTTTTATCGGCCATTTACCGGTGCTGGCTCGACCCTTTAGTCACAACAATGGTAGGATATGTCGCCTTTTTGCGTGGGCGCGATGCTCACCGGCTACGATGAGTAGACAGATAGCGAGAAACGTCGTGAGTAATCAGATCCGCTTACTAGTTGGATTGGCCAATCCAGGGCCAGAATATGCCCAAACACGCCACAACGCGGGCGCTTGGGTCGTGCAAGAGCTTGCGCGGATCCACAATGCACCGTTAAAAGAAGAAAAAAAATTCTTTGGTTTGACGGGCCGTATCAATGTCCACGGGCAAGATCTGCGTTTGTTGATCCCAACCACGTATATGAATTTGTCCGGGAAGGCCGTGCAAGCACTGGCGAACTTTTACAATATTCCCGTCGACGCCATCATGGTGGCGCATGACGAACTAGACTTACCACCCGGTGTGGCCAAGTTTAAACAAGATGGTGGGCACGGTGGCCATAATGGCCTGCGTGACATCATCAGCAAACTGGCAAATGATAAATCATTTTATCGACTTCGGATTGGTGTTGGCCATCCGGGTCACAAGGATAAGGTGGCGGGATATGTGCTTACCAAAGCCCCCGCCAATGAGCAGAGTCTGTTAGAACAGGCCACTGATGAGGCGGTTCGCAGCCTTGAAATACTGCTCAAAGACGATCTTGCTAAAGCGCAAAATCGTTTACATACCTTCAAAGCACAGTAATTTTGATTAAAGGGTTACCATCTCATGGGTTTTAAATGTGGCATCGTGGGCCTACCAAACGTAGGTAAATCCACACTATTTAACGCACTGACCAAAGCGGGCATTGACGCCGCTAACTTTCCATTTTGTACCATCGAGCCAAACACGGGCGTGGTGCCTGTGCCTGACTTACGCTTGGATGCGTTAGCCAAGATTGTGAACCCACAAAAAGTGCTACCGACCACCATGGAGTTTGTCGATATCGCCGGTTTGGTCGCGGGTGCATCACGCGGTGAAGGCCTGGGTAACAAATTCCTGGCCAACATCCGTGAAACCGACGCCATTGGCCATGTGGTGCGCTGTTTTGAGAATGACAATATTGTCCATGTGTCGGGCAAAGTCGATCCTGCTGATGACATTGCCGTGATTAACACCGAACTGGCGCTCGCCGATTTGGAAAGCTGTGAGCGCGCGATGCAGCGCAACGCTAAAAAAGCCAAAGGCGGCGACAAAGACGCCAAGTTTGAGCTGACGGTATTGGAAAAACTGCTGCCTGTACTAGAAGAAGGCAACATGTTGCGCTCGGTCGAGTTGAGCAAAGAAGAAGAAGCGGCGGTGCAATACCTCAACTTCTTGACGCTCAAGCCCACCATGTACATTGCCAACGTCAACGACGATGGCTTTGAAAATAACCCGTACTTGGATCAAGTGCGCGACATCGCCGCTAAAGAAGGCGCGACCGTGGTGGCTGTGTGCGCCGAAATTGAAGGCGAAATTGCCGAACTGGACGCCGAAGAAGCGGCCGCGTTCTTAGATGAAATGGGTCTAGAAGAGCCGGGCCTAAACCGCGTCATTCGCGCCGGTTACGAGCTGCTAACCTTGCATACCTATTTCACCGCAGGGGTGAAAGAAGTGCGTGCTTGGACGGTGCCGATCGGCTCTACCGCGCCACAAGCGGCAGGTAAAATCCACACCGACTTTGAAAAAGGCTTTATCCGCGCCGAAGTGGTTGGCTATGATGATTACATTGCTAACAATGGCGAAAGCGGTGCCAAAGATGCCGGTAAGTGGCGTCTGGAAGGCAAAGAGTACATTGTTAAAGACGGCGATGTCATTCACTTCCGTTTCAACGTTTAACGCGCAAGCGTTAAGCCCCCATGGGTGTGTTGTCGAGACCCCACCCTATTGATTTTGAGCCAGCCTGCGGGCTGGCTTTTTTTTATTTGAATCGCGCTAACCACAGGCTAAGCGTCAGTCTTGGGCGCATATTGTTGGCAAAACCAGCACAAACTGGTGATTATTGCAGCCAACGAGATGAAAATAATAAAAAAATGGCCAGCCATACTTGACGCTCTAGCTCTCTATCCGCATAATCCGTTTCGTCTTAAGGCTTTCGCCTTACAGCGTGGCTACGTAGCTCAGTTGGTTAGAGCACATCACTCATAATGATGGGGTCACAGGTTCGAATCCCGTCGTAGCCACCATTTATTTTTGTAATTTGGCAGCGTTTTTTATTGCCGAGTTACCCACCTTTTGCGGAGGTGGCGGAATTGGTAGACGCGCTAGCTTCAGGTGCTAGTGTCCGAAAGGACGTGAGGGTTCAAGTCCCTCTCTCCGCACCAAGTTAGGCAACGCCTACTGGGGTATCGCCAAGCGGTAAGGCAACGGGTTTTGATCTCGTCATTCCCAGGTTCGAATCCTGGTACCCCAGCCATATTAAAAAGCCCACATCATGTGGGCTTTTTTGCGTTTAGCGTTCATGTTTACCGCATCCACTACACCACGACCCCCATCTTGGCCAGTTCTGCGCGACCTTGCTGTGCATCGGTAAAGGGGATGCCCGCCATGCCGAGTGCTTTCGCGCCCTCGACGTTCGCCGTCCTGTCATCCAAAAACACACATGAAACTGGGTCAAGGTGATAATCATCCAACAAGCGTTGATAAATAGCAGGTTCGGGTTTCAAACAGCCCACTTCCGCTGACACAATCGCACCATCAAACAGCGACCAAAACGCGTAGCGCTGTTTTAAGAACGCCACGATTTCGCGCACATTATCGGTTAACGCATAAACCCCGTATCCGGCCTCTTTGGCCGATCGAAGCAAATCCACACTGCCGTAAAGACAAATTTGAGTCTGTTTGATGTAATAAAACAGCACTTCAAGCTGCGCGAGGCTTAGCGCCGTGTCATCGGCAAAACGCTGCTTGGCTTGCGCCTCGGTGAGCGTGCCACGATTCAGCGCTTGCCAGGTATCGCTCTGGAAGATTTGATTGGCATGCGCGTGGGCATCCGCCGCGTCCCCTAAGGTTAAGCGGATAATTTCTTCTGGTGACCAACGCACGATCACATTGCCAATATCAAAAATAATGTTCTGGTAGCCCGTCATGTCAACTCCTTGTCACCAAGACTAAAGCCCTAGTGCATACTTCAACACCTGCTTTTTCACCGGACCACTGTGTTCAGCCAGTTTAAACACCGCATTACGTGCCAGTTTTAAAGGCGTCACTTGGTTACTGAACGCGGTATAAAACACATCCATACCCGTTTGCATCATCATGTTATCGGTGCGGCGTGCTTTTTCGTATGCCGCTAACGTTGACTCCGCTTGCCATTCTGCGCCCGCATCGGCACAGGCATCCAGCAATGCGGCGACATCTTTAAAGCCTAAGTTCACCCCTTGCCCTGCCAGCGGGTTGATGGTGTGGGCGGCATCACCAATCACCACGACCCCATTACGATGGTACTGCTGAGCATGACGGCGTGTTAGTGGAAACGCGCCCCAATTGATGGGAGTGACGTCGCCCACTTGTGGTGGGAAATGGCTCACTATCTCGGCTTTGAGCTGTTCGGCATTGAGCTGGCACAACTGTTTAACTCGCGCTGGGCTGTCGTACCACACTAGCGAGGCGTTGTGGCCACAAAGCGGCAACAGCGAGCGTGGCCCAGTGTGGAAAAACTGCTGCCAGGTAATGTCTTGTTGGGGGGCGGCCGTTTCAACATGGATGAGCATGCAGTGCTGGCGATAATCCCAGCTGGTAAGGCCGATTTGCGCGTAATCTCTCACTTTGGAGTGGGCACCGTCTGCGCCGATAAGCCAAGGAGCACTCAGAGTATCACCACTGTCTAATTGGACTTGATGCAGCTCGCCCGCCTGCGTCATACCCGTGATCGAGGCCGGTGAGACGAGGTGCAAATTGTCAAAACGAGCAAACTGTTGCCACAGACCAAGTTGAATCAAGCGGTTCTCGACCATATATCCTAATTGTGGCAAGTCGAGTTGGTCAGCACTGAAACACACACGGCTGTCTTCCGCTTCCCAAGTTTCTAGGCGGCGGTACGGGCAAACACGCATGGCTTCAACACTGGCCCACGCACCGAGATCCTTGAGCAAGCTCACCGATGCCTGAGAAATCGCCGAAACGCGCAAATCCATCGGTTGTGAAGGTTCAAAAGGCTCTGGCGGCTGGCGCTCAATTAACGCCACCTGGCGGCCTTGGCGAGCAAGCCCAAGTGCCGCCGCAGCGCCAACCATGCCACCGCCGACTATAATAACTTCAAATTGATTCATGACCGTCTCTTTGTGCCGTTGATGCAAGCATTCTACTGAAGGTAAACGAGAATTCGATATCAATCCGATCAAAGTGAGGGCAAATTCGCTTTTCCGAGCGGGCCTTTGTCGCGTCCGCTCAAACGTTTAGCCGGATCGACGTGATTTCTCCGAACCTGTGATCTGGTCAGCGATATTGGAAAGCAGTACAATACGCGGCTTGCCAAGCTGATTGACTGATTAAAAACCATACAGCTTGAAAGGGTAATGTCGTCCATAAGATTAACAATGAGCGTGAAGTTACATGGCTAAGAAACTGCTGATCAAAACCTGGGGTTGCCAAATGAATGAGTATGACTCATCCAAAATGGCAGATCTGCTCAATTCTGCCGGTGGCTATGAGCTGACCGAACAACCAGAAGACGCAGACGTTCTCCTTCTCAATACTTGCTCGATTCGAGAAAAGGCACAAGAAAAGGTATTCCATCAACTCGGGCGTTGGAAAACCCTCAAAGACAAAAACCCAGAGCTGGTGATCGGTGTCGGTGGCTGTGTGGCAACTCAAGAAGGCGACCATATTCGTGAGCGTGCGCCTTATGTGGATGTAATTTTTGGCCCGCAGACCTTGCACCGCCTACCGGAGATGATCAAGCAGTCACGCTCGGATCATGCGCCAGTGATGGACATTACCTTCCCAGAGATCGAAAAATTCGATCGTCTGCCTGAGCCTCGTGCAGAAGGGCCGACCGCCTTCGTCTCGATCATGGAAGGCTGCTCCAAATACTGTACGTTCTGCGTGGTGCCTTACACCCGTGGCGAAGAAGTCAGCCGCCCGCTGGATGACGTATTGTTCGAAATTGCACAGCTGGCTGAACAAGGTGTGCGTGAAGTTAACTTGTTGGGACAAAACGTAAACGCCTACCGCGGCGACACTCACGACGGTGATGTGTGCACGTTTGCAGAGTTGCTGCGTTATGTCGCGGCCATTGACGGTATTGACCGTATCCGTTACACCACCAGCCATCCGGTGGAATTTACCGATGATATTATTGAGGTGTATCGTGATACCCCTGAGGTTGCAAGCTTCTTGCACCTGCCGGTACAAAGCGGCTCAGACCGGATYTTGACCATGATGAAACGCCCGCACACGGCGATTGAGTACAAATCAAAAATCCGTAAGTTGCGTCAGGCGCGTCCTGATATCACTATCAGTTCTGACTTTATCGTCGGCTTTCCTGGCGAAACCGAGCAAGATTTTGAAGCGACCATGAAATTGATTAAAGATGTCGATTTCGATATGAGCTTTAGCTTTGTTTACTCATCTCGTCCAGGCACACCGGCTGCCGATATGCCTGACGATACGCCAGAGCAAGTGAAAAAAGAGCGCTTGTACCGCTTGCAACAACAAGTGAATAGCCAAGCCATGCGCTACTCGCGCATGATGCTAGATACCGAACAACGTATCTTGGTTGAAGGCCCATCACGCAAAAACCTGATGGAGTTGCGTGGTCGTACCGAGAACAACCGAGTGGTCAACTTTGAAGGCTCWGTCGATTTGATTGGCCAATTTGTTGACGTCAAAATAACTGAAGTGATGCCAAACTCGCTGCGCGGCGAGCTGGTTCGTACCGAAAAAGATATGGACTTGCGTGTCGCCGTCTCGCCAACCGAAATCATGGCGAAGACGCGCAATGAAAACGAGCTTGGTGTTGGTGTTTTCACGCCATAACGCGTTCATCAATTCAACGGCGCCGGGTAACTGGCGCCGAAAGCGAGGATAATCTTGTCTAAAATCATCTCTCTTGACCTGAACCTAGAACCTGCCGACAACACCCGTCTTGCCAACTTATGTGGCCCGTTTGACGATAATATCAAACAGCTTGAGCGCCGCTTGGGGGTGGAAATTAGCCACCGCCATAATGCATTTACTGTGATGGGTAAGCCCCATACAGCCAATGCCGCGGTTGATATTTTAAAACGCTTATACGTTGACACCGCCCCGGTGCGAGGCAGCTCTCCAGACATTGAGCCAGAAGCGATTCATTTGGCGATCAAAGAGTCGGGCGTGTTGGAGCAAAACACCGAGTCGAGCATTCCTTACGGTAAAGAAATCAACATCAAGACCAAAAAAGGGGTGATTAAACCGCGTACGCCCAACCAAGCGCAGTACATCGCCAACATGGTCAACCATGACATCACCTTTGGTATCGGCCCTGCGGGGACGGGGAAAACCTACCTTGCTGTCGCGGCGGCGGTGGATGCGCTTGAGCGTCAAGAGATCCGTCGTATCCTCCTGACCCGTCCTGCGGTTGAAGCTGGTGAGAAGCTAGGCTTTTTGCCTGGTGACTTGAGCCAAAAGGTCGACCCTTACTTGCGTCCGCTTTACGATGCGCTATTTGAAATGCTCGGCTTTGAACGGGTCGAGAAATTGATCGATCGTAACGTGATCGAGGTGGCACCTCTTGCTTATATGCGTGGCCGAACCTTGAACGATGCCTTTATTATCTTGGATGAGAGCCAGAACACCACAGTCGAGCAGATGAAAATGTTCTTGACGCGGATTGGCTTTAATTCACGGGCAGTGATCACCGGTGACGTGACTCAGGTCGACTTACCGCGCAATGCGCGCTCAGGCCTGCGCCATGCGATTGAGGTACTCGCGGACGTGAACGAAATTAGCTTCCACTTTTTCCAAGCCGATGATGTCGTCCGCCACCATGTGGTCACCCGCATTGTTCAAGCCTACGATAAGTGGGAAGCGGAAGACGCCAAAGCGCGAAAAGAAGCCGAGGCACGTCGTCGAGAAGCGCGTGAAGCCCAGCAAGTGGCTGCGCAGCCTGCCACCACTGACTCACAGGATCCGTCATGAGCTACTATGTCGATGTGCAAATTGCCTGTGAAAGCGAACAAGGCTTGCCCAGTGACGATCAGCTCCAAGCTTGGTTTGAGCAGGCGGTGCGCACCGCTCGGCCCCAAGCAGAAGTGACGATACGCATCGTCGATGAGGGCGAGAGCCAAAGCCTTAATCGCGATTATCGCGGCAAAGATAAACCCACAAATGTGTTATCTTTTCCGTTTGATGCCCCTCCTGGGGTGGAGATTGATTTACTCGGTGATTTGGTCGTGTGTCGCCAAGTTGTTGAACAAGAAGCACAACAACAAGGCAAAGCACTAATGGATCATTGGGCACATATGGTTGTCCATGGTAGCTTACACTTACTGGGTTACGACCATATTGAGGATGATGAAGCCGAGCAAATGGAGGCGCTGGAGCGAGAGCTTCTCGCCGCTATGGGGGTCAGTGACCCTTATGCTAACGACTTCATCGAGCGTTAACCAACTGAATGAAATTGAATGAACGACGATAATTCGCAAAACTCAGACGGTCCGAGTAGGAAGACCTTCTTCGAGCGGCTGGGTCAGTTTTTCCAAGCTGACCCAAAAGACAGACAAGAACTGGTGGACTTGTTTCGAGACTCAGAGCAAAACGCCCTGATCGATCATGACACTCGGGACATGCTGGAAGGTGTAATGCAAATCTCTGACATGCGTGTGAGAGATATCATGATACCCCGTTCGCAGATGGTAATCGTTGAACGATCGCAGTCATTGGAAGCGATCATTAATATTATTATTGATGCCCAACACTCTCGTTATCCTGTGATCAGTGATGACAAAGATCATGTTGAAGGCATTTTGCTTGCGAAAGATTTGTTGCGCTACCTGCGCCCAGATGCCGAAGACTTTGACATCGAAAAAGTGTTACGCCCCGTGGTGGTGGTACCTGAGAGTAAACGCGTGGATCGTTTGCTCAAAGAGTTCCAAGAAGAGCGCTATCACATGGCGATTGTCATTGACGAGTTTGGGGGCGTGTCAGGGGTCGTAACCATTGAAGACATTCTCGAAGAGATCGTCGGTGAGATCGAAGACGAGTACGACGACGAAGACGAGCAGGAAATTCGCCAGCTCAGCCGTCATACATTCTCGGTCAAAGCCCTGACGACCCTGGAAGACTTTAATGAGCATTTCGGTGCTCAATTCCAAGACGATGTGGTAGACACCATCGGTGGTCTGGTGATGACCAGCTTTGGTCATCTCCCTGATCGCGGTGAAGAAGTCGACATTGGTGATTATCACTTTAAAGTGACGGCCGCCGATAGTCGTCGTATCATTCAGCTACAAGTCACTATCCCAGACAGTAGCGAAGTTAACAGTGAAAACGCCTAACCGTTTATACCAAAGCGGGCAGTCATTACTGGCTGCCGCTTTTGGTGCCTCCGCCACCCTCGCTTTTTCTCCCTTCTCGTACTGGCCATTGATGCTGGTTGCTTTGTGGGGCTTATTCACCCTGCTACAAAACGCCTCGCCTAAGCGCAGTGCGTGGTTGGGATTTTGCTGGGGACTGGGCCAATTTACCACCGGCGTTAGCTGGGTTTACGTCAGCATCGATCATTTTGGTGGCATGCCTGCCATCGCCGGCTTGTCGTTGATGGCACTGCTGATTGCTTATCTATCCCTCTACCCAGCATTATTCGGGGCATTGGTCAACAAACTGCCCATTCGTCAGCCCGGTATCAAGTGGTTAATCCTCGCCCCCGCCTTATGGCTGGTGATTGATTGGCTTCGAGGCTGGGTGTTTACCGGCTTTCCTTGGTTATGGCCTGGCTACAGCCAAATCGACAGCCCACTGGCTGGCATTGCTCCTGTGCTCGGGGTACAGGGGATCACACTCGTCTTGGTCGTACTGGCTGGCCTGCTCGCACTCATCACGCCTCGCTGGGGTCACTGGCAAGGACAAGCACGTTATGGTGCCGTCGCCGCGGGGTTAGGGCTGGTCGCGGTCAGCTATGGCCTCGGCAGCATTAACTGGGTCACAAAAACCGACCAACAACAGCAAATTTCGTTAATTCAAGGCAATGTGCCGCAAGCGCTGAAATGGCGCCCCGATCAGCGCTGGCCAACGTTGATGAAGTACTTGGATTTAACCCGCCAGCATTGGGACAGTGATGTCATTATTTGGCCAGAGGCCGCCGTTCCCGCTCTAGAGCGCGAACTGCCCCGTTTTTTCTCCCAGCTTGATCAAGCCGCCAAGCATAATCAAACCACGGTGATCACTGGCGCGCTCGACCAAAATGAGCAGGGCGCGTACTTTAACAATGTACTGGCTCTGGGCGCAGGGACGCCAGCGTATCGCTACCCGGCCCCCACCCAATACAGCAAGCATCACTTGCTACCGTTTGGCGAGTTTGTGCCCTTTGAGGGGCTATTACGCCCGCTCGCGCCGCTGTTTAACCTGCCAATGTCATCATTTTCACCAGGTGAGCCGGTTCAGCCCGCCCTGCCCGCCAACGGCTGGGACTACATTACCGCGCTTTGCTATGAAATAGCCTTTCCCGCGCAAATCCGCGACAACTTGAACACGGACAGCGACGCAATTATTACGCTATCGAATGATGCGTGGTTTGGTCGCTCAATTGGCCCTTGGCAACACCTTGAAATTGCTCGAATGCGCGCACTTGAATTTGGCCTACCAGTGATACGGGCCACCAACAACGGTGTCACGGCCTTGGTGGATGAGCACGGCAAGCTTGAAGCGACGCTGCCTCAGTTTGAAACCCAGGTGCTGACCACGCAGATAACCGGGACGGAAGGCATCACGCCTTACCGCCAATGGGGCAATACGCCGCTGTGGCTTTGGGTCATGATCAGTGGCTGTTTGGGCGTAATGGTTTGGCGTCGCGATACCCGTAAACCAAGTAAAATCTCAACAAACCTCTGACATTGGCAGCAAGAGACTGACGTAACCTGATTGTGCTTTTGGTCATTTAGATTAACGCCATAAGGAGATAACCATGTTACGTCGTTCTCATCGCTGGTTTGCATTGGTCATTGTCGCACTGACGGCATTGACCGGTTGCGCGACCAGCTCGCAGCAAGACCAGGTGCGTCAAGCCAACCTCGCACGCGAACAATTTAAGCAGTACCCACAAACCCAACCTTTTTTTGATAACGCCTACGGCTATGCCGTCTTTCCTTCTGTCGGCAAAGGGGGTTTTTGGGTAGGTGGTGCCTATGGTAAGGGCGTCGTTTATCGTCAAGATGCGCCGGTCAGTGCCGCGGCGCTCAAACAGGTATCGGTCGGGCTGACCTTTGGTGGCCAAGCATTCAGTGAAATTGTTTTCTTTAAAGACAAACCAGCGTATGACCGCTTTATGCAAGGGCAAGTGGAACTCGGCGCGCAAGCGTCTGCCACCGCATTGACCGAGGGGGCATCGGCGCAAACCGGTACCTCTGGCACCTCAGCCTCCACCAGTAACCGTCAGTCGAAAGCCTATTACGTCAATGGCCTGACTGTCTTTACCCATGCAAAGGGAGGACTGATGGTAGAAGCCGCCCTCGCCGGTCAACAATTTACTCCTACCAACTGGTAGTCACTGACGCGTACAGAGCGTAAAACGCCTTATCTGCGCATCAAAAAGGCTAGCCGTGTTGGCTAGCCTTTTTAGCTTGGCGTTGCCAGTACATCGTTACGGCTGCCAAACAAACCACAGACGCTTTTCCGCCGACGGTTGTGGCTCGGGAGCAAGCGTTTGTGTGCTATCGCTCTCCCCCTGTTCGAGCGCCTGATCACCTTGTTCCAGCTCAACAGCCGGCTCGGTATTTGCCGCCTCGCTGGCGGTTGGCGATGTGCTTGCCGTATAAGCCTCTTGCTCCTGCATAGTCATTAACCGCACTTCTCGGTTGGCGGTTAGCTCTTTAATCAGAGCTTGCTGTGACGCGGCCAACTGCGCATCGAATACTAGGGTGTCATCATTAAGCTTGCGTAAATGTACACCTTGTACCGCATTCAAGTTTACCAGTGTTTTCTCGAGTGCGACGTAATCATCTCCGCTCTCAATGCCGCCAATCGCAATAACCACAGACGCACTGTCTTCGTCTTGATCCAGGATGACGCCGGTTTGCTGCGCGTAATAGTCGGCCAATGAATGAATCATTGCGCTGGCATCGCTTGCCTGGCCGCGCGTTTGATTGGTTTGCATTTGGTTTGCTTCAGGAAAAAGCTGCCAGCGAACCCCCTGGTCGGTCAGTTTGGCAATAACGATACCGTCTGGTTGGTAACGCTCACTGGCCTGTTCAACGGGCTGAATAAACCCGCCCCACAAATCACTGCTCGAAATCGCCATCAGGTCATCAAAATCGCCCACAGGAATAAGTACAGGCAACCCACGTAATGCCGCCGCTTGGCGCAGCTCATCTATCACTGGTCGCTCACTTTGCTCCCAAATAATTTGCCGTTCAAGGCCGCGATCATCCACCAGCCACACCAGCACCGACGGGCGCGGACTTCCCCACAAAGGGAGCCCCGCTTGACGCAATATTTCGCGCACCTGCTGGCTATCAAACCCAACTTCTAACGTGCGCTGCGTCGCGCCATCCGCCCCTTGCTCATGTTCACCATAACCAAGCTGGGTGATTAGGCTATCTACCTCTTGCAGCGCTTGTTTAACCGCTGGGTTGTCAGACAAGTTCCGCTGACCGGACACCTTAGTCAGAACGGCACTTAACCCTTGTTTTTTTGCCGCTTGTTGGGAGGTTTGCGCGCCATTATCAAGCGGAATGCTGGCGTGATAAAGGTCGTTTGCCAGCGCGCTAGGCAACCATAAACAGGCAATGAAGGCCAACACAAATCGATTCATAGTCTTTCCACATGGATAAATGGGAGTCCAGCGATCATAAGCTGACAGCTCTAGGTTCAGCAATCCTCATTTGTAAAAAAGATAGAGCAAACGCGATATAGTGATAGGTGCCACTGTAAAACGGTCTATTTCACGATTCCGTTCGATCAATGAAATCCGTTACATCATTTATTTGCTATCGGTCTCACATTTAAAAACATGACAGGAATCACAGAAACGCTTTGTGCTAACATTGCGCGATTTTTTTGGAGGTGAGATCATGATGCAAGTTTTACAAGGGGCACAAATGCTGTTCGTCGCATTTGGAGCCTTGGTGTTAGTCCCGCTTTTAACCGGGCTTGACCCAAACGTCGCACTTTTTGGTGCCGGAATCGGTACCCTAATCTTTCAAGTTATTACCCGCCGCTCTGTTCCTATTTTTCTCGCCTCTTCTTTTGCCTTTATTGCTCCCATTCTGTACGGCGTTAACAATTTCGGTATTCCCGCCACCATGGGTGGACTAATGGCCGCCGGGGTTATCTACCTCATCATGGGGGGAATTATTCGCCTCAAAGGCGTAGACATTATTCACAAATTGCTTCCTCCCGTGGTGGTAGGCCCTGTGATTATGGTGATTGGGCTTGGTTTGGCCCCTACCGCCGTCAATATGGCGCTGGGTAAAAGTGGCGACGGCAGTGAGCAACTCATCGCCGGTGATATCGCTATCTGGATTTCCCTGCTTTCATTACTCACCACCATTGCGGTCAGTGTCTTTGCCAAGGGCTTTTTCAAATTGGTCCCCATTATGGCCGGTATTGCGGTTGGCTATGTGGCCAGCCTAGTGATGGGCATTGTCGACTTTACCCAAGTAGCCAATGCCAGCTGGTTGATGATGCCTGCCTTTACCTTGCCAGAATTTAACATCAACGCCATTTTATTTATGATTCCCGTAGCCATCGCCCCCGCGGTGGAGCATGTGGGCGATATGCTGGCAATTTCCAATGTCACCCGTAAAGACTACCTGAAAAAGCCCGGTTTGCACCGCACCATGGCAGGTGACGGCGCGGCGACGATCGCCGCCTCCATGTTTGGTGCTCCGCCCAATACCACCTACAGTGAAGTCACCGGCGCGGTGATGCTCACCAAAGCATTTAATCCTAAAATAATGACCTACGCGGCGATCACCGCCATTGTGCTGGCGTTCGTGGGTAAACTGGGAGCCCTACTACTGACCATTCCTTTGCCGGTGATGGGCGGCATTATGATCCTACTGTTTGGCTCTATCGCTACCGTGGGTCTGAATACTTTGATTCGCAATCAAGTTGACCTTCACGACTCGCGCAACCTCGCGATTGTCGGGGTCACCTTGGTCTTTGGGATTGGCGGGATGGCCTTTGGCATTGGCGATTTCAGCTTACAAGGCATCAGCTTGTGTGGCTTGGTCGCCATCGTGCTTAACTGGGTGCTGCCTCGTCAAATGGGCGAGAACCACATCGTTGATAGCGCGCAGATGGAAGAAGAGTCGCATTAAGACAGGCGATGACACACTTAAAAAGGGCGCCGCAGCGCCCTTTTTTGATTGTGCCGCGGTTTGGCGACTTTTTTAACTTTGTGCGGCTCGAGCTTCAACCACTTTGATGGCTTGTTCGATACGCGCCAATACGCGGTCTTTACCAATCAGGTGCATCACCGCATCCACTGAGGGTGATTGACCACCGCCAGTGACTGCAACACGCAATGGCATACCGACTTTACCCATACCAACATCGAGATCGGCACAGGTATCCGCGATCACAGCTTTTAGGGCATCTACTGTCCACTCATCCAATGCTTCAATCTTGCCTTTGGCTACTTGCAATGGCTCAAGCGCGACTGGACGCAGGTGCTTCTTGGCGGCGGTTGCCTCAATCTCATCAAAGTCTTGATAGAAGTAACGGCTTTGCTCGGCCAGTTCCACCAAGGTGTCACAACGCTCACCCACCAGCTGGATCACGTCAGTCAGAGCCGGTCCTGTGGACGCATCAATACCCTGTTGATCCAGGTGCCACTGCAAGTGTGACGCGACCTCAGCCGGATCACCATTTTTGATGTAATGGTTGTTCAGCCAACGCAATTTTTCCGTATTAAAGGCAGAGGCTGACTTACTGATCGCTTCTAGGGAGAAGAAATCAATCATCTCCTCCATCGAGAAGATTTCTTGGTCGCCGTGAGACCAGCCCAGACGCACTAAATAATTACGCAGTGCTTGTGGCAAGAAACCTTGATCGCGGTATTGCATGACGCTCACTGCACCATGACGTTTAGACAGCTTGGCACCATCATCGCCGAGGATCATCGAGCAATGGGCAAACTCAGGGACAGGCGCGCCCAGCGCTTCATAAATATTAATCTGACGCGGGGTGTTGTTAATGTGGTCTTCGCCACGCACCACTTGGGTGATCCCCATATCCCAATCATCAACCACCACACAGAAGTTGTAGGTTGGGCTGCCGTCGGTACGGCGGATGATCAAGTCATCAAGCTCGCTGTTCGCAATTTCAATCCGACCGCGGATCTTATCGTCAAACACCACCTTGCCCTCTTTGGGGTTGCGGAAGCGGATCACGTGTGGGTCGTCAGCGTTGGCTTGGCTGTTGGCCGCCATCACTTTAGGATGATTGGCATCGTAGCGTGCTTTCAAGCCATTCGCTTTTTGCTCTTCACGAATTTCTTCTAGCAGCTCTTTGGGGGCATAACACTTGTAGGCTTTGTCTTCTGCCAACAGCTGATCAACAAGCTCGTTATAGCGATCAAAGCGTTTCGTTTGGTAGTACGGCCCTTCATCCCAATCAAGGCCCAGCCACTTCATGCCTTCTAGAATGGCATCAATGGCTTCTTGGGTTGAACGTTCGATATCTGTATCTTCAATACGCAACACAAATTGACCACCTTGGCTGCGTGCTGCCAGCCAAGAGTAAAGTGCGGTACGCGCGCCACCAACATGCAAAAAGCCGGTTGGGCTGGGGGCAAAGCGGGTTTTAATCGTCATTAGGATCCCTATCCCAGTGCTGAGAATAATATGTAACGGTTAGTTTACCAGTACAGGTAAATTCCACAATCCGGCCATGCTCAGACACGGAACATGGCCATGTAAACTATTGCACCTGTGCGCGATGATTCGCTCGAGTCGCTCGCACACAGCGTGATGGATAAAGTTACTGATTAAGCATGGCAATCATTTGATCTTCATCGAGTACAGTGACGCCCAGATCTTGCGCTTTGGTGAGTTTGGAGCCTGCGGCCTCCCCCGCCACTAACATGTCGGTTTTTGCCGAGACACTGCCCGTCACTTTCGCGCCCAACGCCTGTAACGCCGCTTTGGCATCACTGCGAGACATTTGMGATAAGGTGCCCGTCAGGACAATGGTTTTACCCGCCAACGGTTGCGCATCTGGCTCTGACGGCGCGCTGATTTCGGGCCAGTGGATCCCAGTTGCCAGTAGGGCTTCTAGCACATTCTGGTTGTGCGGCTCGGCAAAGAAGCGAACGATGTGGCCTGCGACAATCGCCCCCACGTCCGGCACGTTAATGAGAGCCTCTTCATCGGCCGCGCGCAACGCGTCGAGGGTATGAAAGTGCAAAGCGAGATTTTGCGCGGTCGCCTCGCCCACTTCACGAATGCCCAACGAATAAATAAAGCGTGGCAAGGTGGTGGCTTTGGCTTTTTCCAGTGCATCAACCAAGTTTTGCGCTGATTTTGGCCCCATTCTGTCGAGCTTCGTCACCCGACCGGGCGTCAAGGTAAAGAGATCGGCTGGCGTCTCAATCAGTTCTTTTTCGATTAACTGCTCGACGATTTTATCGCCCAAGCCATCAATATCCATGGCTTTACGAGACGCAAAGTGTTTAATCGCTTCTTTGCGCTGTGCCAGACAAATTAATCCGCCGGTGCAGCGTGCGACCGCTTCCCCATCGATACGGGTCACCGCTGAGTCACAGACCGGACACGCAWCGGGAAACACTATTGGTTGTGCCTGCTCAGGACGCCGACTTTCCACCACGCCAACAACCTGAGGGATGACGTCACCGGCACGGCGGATCACCACGGTGTCACCAATATGAACGCCTAACCGTTCGATTTCATCACCGTTGTGCAAGGTGGCATTACTGACCGTGACGCCGCCCACGAACACAGGCTCAAGCTTGGCAACTGGCGTAATGGCCCCAGTGCGGCCCACTTGGAACTCCACATCGTTGACAGTGGTGATTTCTTCTTGCGCCGGGAATTTGTAAGCTATCGCCCAACGCGGCGCGCGCGCGACAAACCCTAACCGTTCTTGGCTGGCAATGCTGTCAACTTTGATGACGACACCGTCTATTTCGTAGGGCAGTGCATCACGGCGCGCCATAATGTCTTGGTAGTAGGCTTTCACGCCGTCTAGCCCTTCCACCCGTTTCACTTCTGGGCTGAGCGCTAGGCCCCACTGCTTGAGCTTCTGTAAGCGCTCACTTTGCCCTTGGCCGAAGGGGGTCGACATCACGCCCACCGCATAGGCATAGAAACTCAATGGTCGGTTAGCGGCGATTTTGGGGTCAAGTTGACGCAGGCTGCCTGCCGCCGCATTGCGCGGGTTGGCAAAGGTTTTATCGCCTTTTTTAAGCGCGGCCTCGTTAAGTGCCTCGAAGCCCGCTTTCGGCATGAAGACCTCACCACGCACTTCGAGCCGCGTTGGCCAATCCCCTTTCTGTAAGGTAAGGGGGACGTTGCGAATGGTTTTGACGTTGTGGGTGATGTTCTCGCCGGTGGTGCCATCTCCCCGCGTCGCAGCTTGAACCAGCTCACCATTTTCGTAAATCAGGCTCACCGCTAAGCCATCGAGCTTGGGCTCACAGGTGTAGGTGACCGGCTCGCCATCACCAAGTCTATCTTTAACACGGCGTTCAAAGTCAGCCAGATCGTCATCACTGAAGGCATTCCCCAAAGATAACATCGCCAACTCGTGGGTGACCGTTTCAAACGCGCTAAGCGGTGCGCCACCGACTCGCTGACTCGGTGAGTCGCTGGTTACCCATTCAGGGTGTGCCGCCTCAATGGCCAATAAGTCTTGCATCAGGCGGTCGTACTCGGCATCGGGCAGCTCTGGGCTGTCTTCGACGTAGTACCGGTAGGCGTGATAGTTAAGCTGGTGCTTTAAATCATCGAGTTGTTGTTTGCTGTAAGCCATGTTTGATTCGTCGTCTGAGCGGAGTCGGTTGCGGGCAAGTATATCGATAAATCACAGACAGCGGGAGCCATGTCCCGCTGTATGCTTAAACCGTGGTCGCGTTAGCGCAGGCTATTTGGCCATAAAGGCTTTGACGCGCTCGCGATATTCATCCAATCGTGACGGGGTCATCATGGTGCGTGAATCATCCAGCACTAATCCGCCCAGCTCGTCCGCAATTTGCTGGGCCGTTTGCAGCATAAGCTTAAAGTTTTGCTCTGGCTCACCGTAACACGGCAGGGTCATGAAAAAGCTAATACCCGGCGTTTCAAAGCTTTCGCTATGGCTTACATCGAAGGTACCGGGTTTGACCATATTGGCCACACTGAATAAGACTTTTCCACTCCCCGATAGATCAGAGTGGCGATGATAAATACCCATATCACCAAAACGGAGGCCGTATTGCTCAAGGATCGGGATCAGTTCAAGGCCAGTGAATACGTCACTATTGTTCGCGTGCACATGCAAAACCAGCACTTCTGTCTCATCCGCGGCTTCATCCGCCTGTGGCGATTCATCACTGTGTTGCGACTCGCCCTGCTCAACCGTCTCTGTATCACCTTGACGCGCGCTTTGCGCTGGCGCTAATGGCTCATCATCAGACATGGTCGCGTGTGCCTGCGGCATCTCTGGTTCTTCATTATCGTGATTTGCCGCTTGCGGGGTGGCGGCTGAAAACGAAGGCTCATCGTCAGTGGCGGACATTGAAGGATACAGGGGTTGTTCAGGTTCAGACTGGGGGCCAGGTTGCCCAGCGAACAAGGGGTCGACGTCAGGTTTCTCCCCAAAGTTCATCGCTGGCTCTTGGCGCACAGGTTTGTCGCTTTCGCTTTTAGCGCGACTGACGACTCTGACGGCGCCAATACCATCTTGGTCAAACTTTTGATCGTCACTGTCGTCATCCAGCTTTCCCAACGGCTTTTCACCAAACTTGGTCGTCTTTTCTTTCTTGTTTGTCCAGAGGCCATGCAAAAGCAAAGCTGCGATTGCTAGTGCCCCCAACACAATCAGTACAAGGCGCAATTCCTGCATCATCGATTCTCAAATCTATCTATGTTCAGCGTTTTGATTCGCTTATGTCACAACGCCAACCAGGTTGCAAAGGTTAGTGCGATCATAAGCGGGGCCTGTTGGCTGACGCAATGCGTTAATGGTCAACTTAGTTAACTGTATCAAAAGTTGGGGAGAATTTAACGAATCAAGACACACAAATCGTTAAACTTTCCCATTATTGGGTCGTTGTCATCGCAATGATTCCCCCCGTAATATAGCGCACACCGTTATTTTTGTATCGACCGCATATGCGGCTTGTTGTGACCGACATTGTTCTCAAGGAGATATCATGGCGAATTATGCTCGCCCTCGCCCCCAAAGTGGTGCTGGTTATCTGTTCCAAGGCTTTTCTCTGATGATGGCACCCGGCTTACGCCGGTTTGTGATCATTCCTATTTTGATCAATGTGTTGCTGCTGGGCGGCGCGTTCATCTATTTGCTTTCGCAGGTGGGTGACTGGATCGACCATTGGATGGCCAGTCTACCTGAGTGGTTGTCCTGGCTCTCTTTTTTGATTTGGCCTTTAGTGGTGATTGCTATCTTGGTCGTGTTCTCCTACGTTTTCAGCACACTGGCAAACTGGATCGCCGCGCCCTTTAATGGCTTCCTGGCCGAGCATGTGGAGGCAAAGCTGTCAGGCACACGGGCACCGGATGATGGCTTGGCTGGTATCATTAAAGATATCCCGCGGGTGATGAAACGAGAGTGGCAAAAACTCGCCTACTACATCCCCAGAGCATTAGGCTTTTTACTGCTGCTATGGATCCCCGCGGTTGGACAAACCGTGGGGCCAGTGATCTGGTTTTTGTTTAGCGCGTGGATGATGGCGATTCAATACTGTGATTATCCGTTCGATAATCACAAGGTGTCGTTTCCCGCCATGCGCCAGACGTTAAACCAACAACGGGGCGCATCGCTTAGCTTTGGCGCAATAGTCATGCTGTTTACCATGACTCCTTTTCTCAACCTACTGGTGATGCCTGCGGCAGTATGCGGCGCAACCGCTATGTGGGTGGATAAACACAAATCCTCATTGGGGCGCAATTAATCTGTGATCGTCTACGCGAAAGCTCACATCCACAATGTGGGCTTTTTTCGTTTAACCAATCAGTTATTGGTTAATGTCACAATAAGATATAACCAACCGATCCTTTCAAAACCAAGCAGCAGAGATATGCTTGGAGGGTGATTAAAATCGGTGTCATGAAGGAACGATACAATGGGCAAGATTTACGAAGACAATACACAAACCATCGGAAACACACCGCTAGTTCGCCTAAACCGCGTGGCGAAGACAAACGTGCTGGCCAAAGTTGAAGCACGCAACCCAAGCTTTAGCGTCAAGTGCCGTATCGGTGCCAATATGATCTGGGATGCAGAGAAAAAAGGCACCCTCAAACCCGGTATCGAATTGATTGAGCCGACCAGTGGTAACACGGGTATCGCGCTTGCCTATGTCGCGGCAGCACGTGGTTATAAGCTGACCCTAACCATGCCGGAGTCAATGAGCCTTGAGCGCCGTAAACTGCTCAAAGCCATGGGCGCGAAGCTGGTGCTGACCGAAGCGCCAAAAGGCATGAAAGGCGCGATTGCCAAAGCGGAAGAAATCATGGCAGCAGAGCCAGGTAAATATCTGATGCTGCAACAGTTCGACAACCCCGCCAACCCTGAAATCCATGAAAAGACCACTGGGCCTGAAATCTGGGAAGACACTGACGGCGAAATCGATGTGTTTGTATCCGGTGTTGGCACTGGTGGCACCCTAACTGGTGTCAGCCGCTACATTAAAAACACCCAAGGCAAAGCCATTACCACAGTCGCCGTCGAGCCTGCCGAGTCGCCAGTGATTGCGCAAACCATCGCGGGACAAGACGTGCAACCTGCCCCTCACAAAATCCAAGGTATTGGCGCGGGCTTTGTGCCGAAAAACTTGGATGTCACGCTTGTTGACCAAGTGGTGTCTGTCAGCTCAGACGAAGCCATTGCCATGGCTCGCCGCCTGATGGAAGAAGAAGGCATCTTGGGCGGGATTTCTTCAGGTGCCGCAGTGGTTGCGGCTAACAAAATTGCCGAGCTTCCCGATTTTGCAAATAAGAAGATCGTCACAATTTTGCCAAGTGCAGCAGAGCGTTATCTCAGCTCGCCACTGTTTGCTGGCATGTTCACCGAGCTGGAAACTGAGCAGTAACAGCAGGTTAGCCAACAAGCCTTTACAACCCCCTATTCGCAAAGGCCCAAATTGGGCCTTTTTTGTTTGATTTTTATATTAAGCTTTAGTAAAACACATCTGCCTTTTTATTTTCCGCATCAAAATAAAAGCCCTCGCGCCTAATGAGTGGAAGGTCAAAAATGGCAAAAAGATGACACGAAATTGACATGGATTAAGCTATCAGGTCGATTTCTTGGTTAGGTTAGCGTCAACGGATAGCGAAGTCGCCCGTTAGCGGTTAAGCTAACCTTATATTTAATACATAGATTTAAAAAAATACAGAAACGGGGTGAATCATGTATCAGAAGCAAGTTGAGATTACTGCAGAAAACGGCCTACACACTCGTCCAGCGGCGCAGTTCGTTAAAGAAGCGAAAAGCTACGACGCTGACATCACTGTTGAATCTAACGGTAAGAGCGCGAGCGCAAAAAGCCTATTTAAACTTCAAACCCTTGGCTTGACCAAAGGCACTATGGTGACTATTTCTGCTGAAGGTGCGCAAGCACAACAAGCCGTTGATCACCTAGTAAAACTGATGGACGAGCTGGAGTAATCCGGCTCTTTTTCTATCGGTTTTAAGTTGGATAAACGTAAGGTAAAGCTATGATTTCAGGCATCCTGGCATCACCTGGTATTGCTTTTGGTAAAGCACTGCTGCTGCAAGAAGAAGACGTTGTTATCAGTAAAGATAAGATTGCTGCGTCTCAAATCGATCAAGAAATTCAGCGCGTATTGGATGCTCGCGAACAGTCTAAGACGCAACTCGAAGCGATCAAGGACAAAGCAAGGGAGACCTTCGGCGAAGAGAAAGAAGCTATCTTCGAGGGTCATATCATGCTACTTGAAGATGAAGAACTCGAAGAAGAGATCGTCAGCTTCATCAAGTCAAACCTAGCGACCGCCGATAACGCTATCTATAGCGTTATCGAAGAACAAGCGGTCACGCTTGAGTCACTCGACGACGATTATCTGAAAGAGCGTGCCGCGGATATCCGTGACATCGGTTCACGCTTCGTCAAAAACGCACTTGGCATCAATATGGTGTCGTTGAGCGCTATCAACGAAGAAGTGATCCTGGTTGCAAACGACCTGACGCCTTCAGAAACAGCACAGGTTGACCTGAATTATGTGCTTGGTTTCATCACCGACATTGGTGGTCGCACTTCACACTCCTCAATCATGGCACGCTCGCTTGAGTTGCCAGCGATTGTAGGCACCAATGATGCGACCAACAAAATACAAAATGGCGACATGCTGGTGCTTGATGCGATTAACAACCAAATCGTTGTCAACCCTTCAGACGAAGAACTCAGCAAATTCAAAGTGATTCGTGACCAACACATCGCCGAGAAAGCGGAACTGGCGAAGCTTAAAGATCTGCCAGCCATTACGCTTGACGGTCACCAAGTCGAAGTGTGCGGTAACGTAGGCACGGTCAAAGACTGTGACGGCGTAAACCGTAACGGCGGTGAAGGTGTGGGGCTTTATCGCACCGAGTTCCTGTTTATGGACCGCGACGCGCTTCCGACTGAAGAAGAGCAATACCAAGCTTACAAAGCGGTAGCGAAAGCGATTGATGGCCATCCTGTGATCATCCGCACCATGGATATCGGCGGTGACAAAGATCTGCCTTATATGAACTTGCCGGAAGAAATGAACCCATTCTTGGGTTGGCGTGCAGTTCGTATTAGCCTCGATCGTCGCGAAATTCTTCGCGATCAGCTTCGTGCTATTCTTCGTGCTTCGGCGCACGGTAAAATCCGTGTGATGTTCCCGATGATCATTTCTGTCGAAGAAATCCGAGAGCTGAAAGAAGCGATCGAGACCTACAAAGCAGAACTGCGCCAAGAAGGTCACGACTTCGACGCCGATCTGGAAATCGGTGTAATGGTTGAGACGCCAGCCGCGGCTGCGATCGCTCACCACCTCGCGAAAGAAGTGGAATTCTTCAGCATTGGCACCAACGATTTGACTCAGTATACCTTGGCGGTCGATCGTGGTAATGAGCTGATTTCGCACCTGTATAACCCTCTGTCTCCTGCTGTATTGACGGTTATCAAGCAAGTGATTGATGCCTCACATGCGGAAGGTAAATGGACCGGGATGTGCGGAGAGCTTGCAGGTGACGAGAAAGCAACGTTACTATTGATGGGAATGGGTTTGGATGAGTTTAGTATGAGTGCCATCTCTATCCCTCGCATCAAGAAGATTATCCGTAATGCCAACTTTGCTGATGTGAAAGCGATGGCCGACAAAGCACTCACTTTGCCAACTGCGGCAGAAATCGAGGCCTATGTCGAAAAATTTATTGCGGAAAAAACCGCTTGCTAATATACAATCAGCAAAGAATCACTGCTTAGGAGCAACACTATGGGTCTGTTCGACAAACTGAAGAAGTTGGTGTCTGAAGACGGCAACGACGCAAGTGCCATTGAAATTATCGCCCCATTGTCGGGTGAGATCGTCAACATCGAAGACGTACCTGACGTTGTGTTTGCTGAGAAAATCGTCGGTGATGGTGTTGCGATTAAACCATCAGGCGACAAGATGGTTGCGCCAGTTAACGGCACTATCGGTAAGATTTTCGAAACCAACCACGCTTTTTCAATTGAGTCAGATGACGGCGTTGAGCTGTTCGTACACTTTGGTATCGACACCGTCGAGCTAAAAGGCGAAGGTTTCAAACGCATTGCGGAAGAAGGTCAAACGGTGAAAGCCGGTGATACCGTGATCGAATTTGATTTAGGCATGCTCGAAGAGAAAGCCAAATCAACACTGACACCAGTGGTTATCTCTAACATGGACGAAATCAAAGAGCTAACTAAGCTCTCTGGTGCCGTCACTGTGGGCGAAACCTCTGTATTGCGCGTCACTAAGTAATTCAGATTTCTTAGTGAAGAAAAACGCAGCCTCGTGCTGCGTTTTTTTATGCCCGATGCTTGTCCTGTTTATGTGAACTGGTAAAAAAAGCGCTTCACCCGCCGGCTTCTCAGCCAATAAAGACTCGCCCACACTAACCAAAGCCCATGCAAGGCAAGCAACCAATCAAACCGTCCCCCCGTCATCGTGAGCGTATGCGCCACTTGATAGGCTTCCCACGTCCACAACAGCCATACCCACCAATAACCCAAGTGCCAATGCTGTGTTAACCATTCAGGCGCCTTGTCGCAGTTTCCCACCAACAGTAATAGCGCAAGCGACACTAAACCAATCACTAAGCTGAGATAAAACGCAGACGTGTCAGGATAAACCAGCGCGAGCAGCTCGCTGCCCTGCTCTCGGCTCACTCCAGCCATCGCCAGTAGCCACCATGCGCGACTTAACAGTAGTAGGCACAACACGGCGATCTGGGGCGCTTTGATGTACCCTTTGTCGTCGAAATGATCAAACGTGTCCATAAGATTTTTGATTGAGAAGTCACGCATTTACCATGGCGACATGCGATAAAAACTGCAAGCGCAAAAGCAAAATTTGTTATCCTAGGGGCGAGCCATTTATTTAGCGTTATATGGAGCCTTCATGGCCAAAGCAAAAGCAACGATTTCGCCCGAGACGCAACAAGACGCCATGCGCGTTGCCAAAGCCACGCAAAAGCCCGGACAAACCAAGGCTCAGACAAAACTGATCGCTCAGGGGATTGAGAAAGGGATTGCGCAGTACAAAAAAGAACAAAAGGTAAAGGCGCGAGCACAGGATAAAGCACGAAAGAAACAGCAAAAGGCGACACCGGCGGTCGAGCAACCTCGCGAGCCTGCGCCTTCCTCTCAGCCACCCGCACAGGATAAAGGCTACCGCCATTTACCTTGGCTTTTACTCGTCGTAAGCTGGATAGGATTTATTGGTTACGCACTCGTGGGGGCATAATGGGAAAAAATCTGCTCGGCCTCATTGTCGTTTTTACGCTGTTCGGCTGCTCAAAAGGAGGCCCCATGGCAAAACAACCGCCTGTCACTGCCTGTGGTGACAGCCCTAATTGTGTTTCAACAGAAGACACGCGCGCGACGTTTCAGTTAGCGCCTTTGCGGCTGGCTAACACCGACGTTGCCTTGGCTAACATTGTCGAGAAAATTGCCTCAATGCCCCATGCAGAACTCGTTTCAGCCCAAGACAACTACGCACACTTACGCTTCACCACCCGGGTGCTGCGCTTTGTCGATGATGTTGAAGTCTCACTCAACGGAGACCAGATTGCGCTTCGCTCTGCCTCTCGTGTCGGCTATTACGACTTTGGCGCAAACCGTCGGCGTGCAGATGCTATTCGCCGTACACTCATTGAGGCGAAATTAGTCACACCCTCTGGTACGTATTAGTTGATATAAGAGCGAATATCTCGCTTTTTATCCTCGACCCAATCGCGACGAAACGGGCCCCAGTCTTTTAGCTGGTAATAACCATCGTTATGGCGCTTGCCATCTTGGATAAATGTCATATCAATGCCTAGCCCTGACAACGATTTGAGCACATCCTGGATCGTGCGGCGTGGCCAGCCTGTTGCCTCAATCAAACGCGGCACGTTTGGGCGCTCCATCTCTTCTACCAGTGCGGCGAGATACAAGCGCCGAGCAAATACCGGGTTGAGTTCCATATGAACCTCCAACAATTACGAATGATCCCATTATTCATGGTGCCTACTAAGAGGCTTTGCGTTTGATCAAAACGCCATCAAATCGACGTGCTGCAGGCGCATTTACCTACGCATTTCACATATTCTTGGGCCATCAAATGACGCACATGCCTGCCGCGCTAGGTGTTGCGTTCATTAACCAGCAGTGTCACTCTTAAACCTTTGCCAACAAGCACGATAAGACCATGACAACTGTATTTGGGATCAAAAACTGCGACACCCTAAAAAAAGCCCTAAAGTGGTTGGATAACCAAGGTATCGACTATCAATATCACGACTATCGAAAAGATGGCCTAGACGCACAAATGCTGCAGACGTTTGTCTCAGCACTCGGCTGGGAAGCGCTAGTCAACAAACGTGGCACCACCTACCGCCAATTGAGTGATGAGCAAAAAGCCAATTTAGATCAAACCCGCGCAATCGCGATCATGCTTGATAATCCAGCGATCATTAAGCGCCCATTGCTCGTACACAACGGTAGCTATTATCTCGGCTTCAAAGAGAATCAATACGCTGATATTTTCGCGTAATGTGATAGCCGATTCATTTTTGTTGTAAGGAAACCCTGATGACTGACTCTGCCACGCTGGCTTTAGCGAAAGATCTGATAAACCGAGAATCGGTCACGCCGGAAGATGCCGGCTGCCAAGATCAAATGATTGCGCGATTAGAAGCCTTGGGCTTCACCATTGAGACCATGGTGTTTGAAGATACCACTAATCTGTGGGCCAGACGGGGAACGGAAGGCCCTCTTTTTGCTTTTGCCGGCCACACCGATGTGGTTCCCTCAGGGCCGCACGAACAATGGCACACACCGCCGTTTGAAGCGACGGTGATTGATGATCATCTCCACGGACGTGGCGCCGCCGACATGAAAGGCTCACTGGCCGCCATGGTTGTGGCCGTTGAACGTTTTATTGCCGAGCACCCAGACCACTCTGGCTCACTGGCGTTTTTAATCACCTCTGATGAAGAAGGCCCGTTTATCAATGGCACTACCCGTGTGGTCGATACTCTAATGGCGCGCGGCGAAAAGATTGACATGTGTATTGTCGGTGAGCCGTCCAGCACCCACCATGTCGGTGATGTAGTGAAAAACGGCCGTCGCGGATCCATCACAGGGGATCTCTACGTCAAAGGCACACAAGGGCATGTTGCCTACCCTCACCTTGCGACTAACCCGGTGCATCAGGCGATGCCAGCACTCACCGAGCTTGCGCAAACACTGTGGGATAAAGGCAATGCGTTTTTCCCGCCCACAAGCTTTCAAATCCCCAACATCAAGGCCGGCACGGGCGCGGCCAATGTCATTCCGGGGGAGTGCCATGCACAGTTTAACTTCCGCTTTAGTACAGAGTTGGACAGTGAAACCATCAAAAAGCGGGTTTACTCGATTTTAGACGCCCATGGGCTCGACTATACCCTTGAGTGGACGCACAGTGGTGACCCTTTCCTAACCGATAAAGGCACGTTACTGGATGCAGTGGTGGCTGCGGTGGAAGAGGTGAACCATCAAACACCAGAATTGCTGACCACTGGCGGCACCTCCGACGGACGTTTTATTGCGCAAATGGGGGCGCAAGTGATTGAGCTGGGTCCGGTGAATGCCACTATCCACAAGGTCAATGAGTGTGTGAGCATCCCAGATTTAGAAAAGCTGACTGACATGTATCAAAAGGTCTTGGAGAAAGCACTCCCTTGATGCCGACACCCGCACAGCTCACAGGGCAAGACGCCTCCGCGCTAACACCGATTAACAGCCGACCTAATGCGCCCTGCTTGCACCAAGCGGTACTCGCCGACTTTGCCGCCTTACAACAGGCGGCATCGCAAGCGGGGTTCGCGCTCATGATTGCCAGCGGCTATCGCTCGTTTGCGCACCAGTTAGCCATTTGGAACGGTAAATTTAATGGCGAAAAGCCAGTGTTAGATACTGAGAGTCGACCGTTAGATGTGTCAACATTGTCAGAGGCAGCGCGGGTCAAAGCGATACTGCGCTGGTCAGCCTTGCCAGGGGCAAGCCGCCACCATTGGGGCACAGACATAGACGTGTATGACAAGCGCGCACTGGGGCCGGATCAAAGGTTGGCGCTAACTCCACCAGAATATGATGATGGCCCTCAAGCGGCCTTCTCACAATGGCTCAAAGTGCATGCCCCCAATTGGGGGTTCTTCCTGCCTTATGCCGAAGATAAAGGTGGGGTTGCGAGAGAGCCTTGGCATATCAGCCATATCGCCACCAGCGCCGCCCTCTTGTCAGCATTGAGCCAAGACATGCTTGCCAGCGCGATCAGCAATGCGCCTATTTGTGGTAAAGAGACTATTCTTGAGCAGTTGGATTGGATATATTCAACCTACGTCACTAACTTGTGCGAGGTGGAACAATGGAATGGCTAACCAACCCTTATGTCATTATTGCCATCGTGGTTGCCGTGGTGGTCAGCAATATCATGGCGCTCAAATATACCGCCAACGCAAAATTTGGCCTTAAGTATAAAGACAAGCCAGACAAAACCGCGTCATCCAAGGAACACGATGCGGATAGCAAGCCATCGCTGTCTGATGAACACAAAGACTAAAATAGCGCCACGTTAATGGCGCTATTTTTCTCACTCAAAAAGCAAACGTTTGCTTTTTGAGTCCAAAAATTACAGGGTAAGGCCGATACGCTTTGCCACCTCGATGTAAGCATCCACAACACCACCTAGGCCTTGGCGGAAGCGGTCTTTATCCAGTTTTTCTCGGGTATTGGCATCCCACAATCGACAACCGTCGGGGCTAAACTCGTCACCCAGAACAATATTGCCTTGATGATCAACACCAAACTCAAGTTTGTAATCGACCAGCAATAAGTCACCGTCGGCAAACAAGGCTTTGAGAACATCATTCACCTTATAGGTCAGTGATTTCATCGTCGCCAGCTGTGCTTGTGTCGCGTAGCCCAAAGACTCACACAGGGATTCATTGACCATAGGATCGTGCAGTGCGTCGTTTTTTAAAAACAGTTCAAAGGTCGGTGGCGTCAATGCCGTACCTTCTTCGACGCCGAGGCGACGGCAAAGCGATCCGGCCGCGATGTTGCGCACCACACACTCTACTGGGATCATATCTAGCTTTTTCACCACGCACTCGGTATCGGACAATAATTGGTCCATTTGGGTGGGGATGCCCGCCTGCTCAAGCTTTTGCATGATGAAGTGATTAAATTTGTTATTCACTTCACCTTTTCGCTCAAGCTGCTCGACATGTTCGCCATCAAACGCAGACGTGTCATTGCGAAAGTGCAGAACAAAGCGGTGCTCATCCTCTGTGGCATAGACAGATTTTGCCTTACCGCGATACAACTCAGCACGTTTTTCCATTACCTATACTCTCCATTAGGCGCTAAAAGTAAGGGACGCTCACCGCGTCCCTATAAAATTACTCTGATACTTGACTCACTTGGGCAATGACCGCTTTTAGCGCTGGACTCAGCGCTTCTAACGTCGCCTCATCAACGGGTTTGCCATCGCTGTTGGTGACGTTAAGTGATGTGCGGTTGCCGAGATCGCCTAGCAACAAGGTATAGCTGTTGTCTGGGAACGAAATCGGATCAACGCCAAGAGATTGCCAACGCTCATCACTTGGCGCAACGTGACGGGTTTTTACCGTGCCCTGCGACTGGTTACGACCTTCTACCGTGAACCCTAAAGGCTTAATGATGGCTGGCAGCTTTTCCCACACTACATCATAGGGCGCACGAGCAATAATCACTGGCAGGCCACTGCGATCGGTACCAAAGCTAATCGGAATATCTGCTTGACGTTGCTCGGCCAGACGGCGCGCTTCGGCACGCAAGGCCGCATCGTGACTGACCGTGATAAGGTTGGTCATCAAGGTGTTGTAGCGCTCACGCAACGCAGGCGTGAGTGGCTCATCGCTGGCTTTCGCGCGCGAGTCAATCATATTCACCCCTAGCGCAAAACGGCGACCTTGCTCAAGACGCGATAGACGGAAGCGTGCTTGATGGGCGCTGTCTTCTTTTTCCCAAGCAATCCAACCGGTTTCTACTTGGTCTGCGGTTTGTGAGGCCACTGGAATGGTCTGCTCGCTGACCAAACGCTCCACCGTTTGCCACACTTTATCGAGTTGCTTTTCATTGGCAACCGCAAGGGTGACACCGCGGCTATCACGTTGTATCCGTGCGCCCGGGATTAAGTCCAGCACTTGGCGCGGCGGACGAATATCAACGTTCTGACCCACTTCACCATTAAAGTCTTGTGTCGGGATCTGATAATTGGTGGAAAAATACGGCGCTTGATCCGGCAAGGTTTGCCATGGCGACAACGGGGTTGTTTGCAAGTAGCCAAAGTCATCTTTGGCTTGACGACGCTGCTCGACGCCACCACTGCAGGCCACCACACTGGTGGCCATGATGGCACAAAGGCCGAGCTTAAATACTGGTTTCATTGACACTCCAACGGCTTACACCGCACCTGCTACACGCAGTGCTTCTCGCACATCTGGACGCAAGTGCTCGCTTAATTCAGTTAATGGCAGACGAAGGTGTCCATCCGCAATCAAGCCCATTTCGCGGACTGCCCACTTCACTGGGATCGGATTGGCTTCGTCAAACAGGTGGCGATGTAGGGGGATCAAGGTTTCGTTGATGGCATGTGCTTGCTCTGCGTCACCCGCGCGCGCCAGTTTGATCATTTTCGCCATTTGCGCCGCTGCCACATTATTGGTCACAGAGATAACGCCATGCCCCCCAGCCAAGACAAAATCTAGGCCCGTTAAATCATCGCCACTGAATAAGAGGAAATCATCGCCACAAAGTTCCCGATGGATCGCGACTCGGCTTACATCAGCCGTGGCATCTTTAAGACCAATAATATTGTCAAACTCAGCCAATCGCGCCACTGTCTCCGGTTGAATATCGACCGCCGTACGCCCGGGGACATTATATAAAATTTGCGGCAGGTCAGTGGCTTCAGCAATGGCTTTGTAATGCTGGAACAAGCCTTCCTGAGTCGGTTTGTTGTAATAAGGGGTCACGCTTAGACAGGCCGCCACGCCCGAGCCAGCAAACATTTTACTGAAAGTGATGGCTTCGTGGGTGGCATTAGCACCGGTTCCCGCGATAACCGGAATACGTCCATTAGCAAATTCCAAGGTTTTTAGCACAATTTTAATGTGCTCATCCACGGTTACTGTCGACGACTCACCCGTCGTGCCCACTGCGACAATCGCATCAGTGCCCGATTGGATATGAAACTCGACCAGTTTTTCCAGGCTAACGTAATCAACTTCGCCGTGTGCATCCATTGGTGTGACGAGCGCCACAATGCTTCCAGAAACCATGTTCGTCTCCCTTATTAGTGATGCTTGCAATGTTACTTTTGGCGCTGGGCAAACACAAGAATAACCCTGCGTCTAGGCATGTCTTAATCGACATTTTTTCATCGATAGACAATGTGTCTTAACGTTATAATCGAAGAAGGAGGGAGCCTGCTTCAATGGGCAGTCAAATCCTGTCAAGTCAGTGATCCTATTATCAAAAACTTGCGTAATCTCGAGCACCCTCTATCATCGTGGATTCGGTTGACCGACAAAAAGGAAACGCAGCGCATGCAAACAATCACCGAAGGCGCCCAAGCGCCCGATTTTTCACTGCAAGACCAAAATGGCGACACCGTCACGCTTAGCCAATTCAAAGGCGACAAACGTGTTCTGGTTTATTTCTACCCAAAGGCGATGACACCGGGCTGTACAACGCAGGCCTGCTCATTACGCGATACCAAAGCTGAGTTGGATGCACTTGACACCGTGGTGCTTGGCATAAGCCCCGATCCGGTGAAAAAACTGGCCCGCTTTGTTGAACGTGATGCACTTAACTTCACGCTGTTGAGCGATGAAGATCATGCCGTCGCCGATGCGTTCGGTGTCTGGGGACCGAAAAAATTCATGGGCAAAGAATACGATGGGATTCATCGTCTAAGCTTTTTGGTCGGCAAAGACGGTAAGATAGAACATGTGTTCAATAAGTTTAAAACCAAGGACCACCACCAAGTGGTACTTGATTACTTAAACCAAGCGTAACGTCAGTCCACGTTAGCGTCGGGGGCAGAGCAGCCTACAGACTAGAAGCGCACGGCCACCGTGCGCTTTTTTGTATGATTAACCGACAGGCTTTGCCAACGCCTCCGGATATCCGCGGCGTATCGCAAGCTCGCAAGCGGTATCGATTATTTTCGCGGTGTTGGGGCGCGACAGTGGCTGATAAGAGGTAGGCGAGATCCAACCCGCATCTTCAAATTGCGCCAGTACTTTATTGATGGCCGTCAGCGCCGACGACGCTTTAACAATTTCAAAGCGTGCATAACGCTCACCATCAAACGACACATCCGAGGCACGTAAGGAAGGATCATCCCCGGGGATTTGCTGCGCACCACACAAGGGTTTGCCGCCGACTTCCGCCTGTTTAAATGCCGGTAACCACTGGCCAAAGTGGTCAATCGCGCGATCAGTGCGTTCACACACTTCTTGCCAGTCCCAGCCTTTATCGATGTTTTTCACATAACGTGCATCGACAGTCGGTTGCGCCGACTCCGCAGAGCTTTTCACTAAACCACGCTCAAACAAGGTAACATCTTGGGTCATGCCATGGAGTTGGAAAAAACCATCCGGGTAAGGGGTCAATTGTGCCATCCCTTGTGGCGTGCCCCGCTGGCCATGGACAATAATCTCTGGCCATTGATATTCGGTGCTTGTCCAGTGCGCGATATACGCGGCTTTGTATTCCACCAAACGCTTGCGACCAAACCCGGCCATATCATCGATCGTGCCCGTACGGAATCCAGCCGCATTGATCAGATAATCAACCTCAGTGCTTTGTATCTGGCCAGTCTGGTCTTGATAGGTTACCCGCCACCCTGACGAGATGGGCTGAGTATCCATCACTTTGTGATTGAAATTAAGCTGACAATGCGGCGCGTCAGCAAGGGTCAATTGCGCTTCCGCTGCTAGGCGAAAGACGCTAAGCCCGTATTCTTGCACCAGCACCAGAGGGTATTTCATTGCACTTAAATCGAGCGATTGCGCGACAGGCCACATCCACTGGTCCGCGGCATCGGTCACGCTTTGATAGTTTTGAGCGCGCAGTGCTTCCAATTCCTCTTGCTGATACAAACGGAAATAATCGCTCGGCTCGCCCATGACTTTATTATCGCTATCCAGTTCAACCAATTGCGCGTAGCGCTCGCGCAGGGTTTCTAAACGTGCAATCACACTGTCGAGCGAGCCTGGGTCTTGCTGAGGAACAGCAAGGACTGTCGGTCGACGATTAACCGAATGCGGATACATGCGCACCGTGGCTACCGACTGTTCAAGTAAGATCAGGCATTGATCGAGCGAGATTTCACGATACAAATTGCCGCCCGCGTGCAGATGACAAATCGGCGGCCCACTGACCAAGCCGGTGCCCGCTTCAAACACCTGGGTATCCACGCCGCGCTCAGCCAAGCGCATTGCTGCTGTGGTTCCTGCAACACCGCCACCTATCACCGCGACGCGAAACTTTTCTACTTGCGTTTTTTCTTGCCTGTGTTCTGCCATGCCAACCCTGTTCTCATTACTACTTCTATGGGCCAAACTGATCACGGCGTGTCGATGTTTACCTGCCGCTCAGCCCCTTTAATTAGGGGCGTGAAAACAAGATGGATCACTCAATCTCTGCCTTGGGATCGTCATCCAGCTCAATCACCGGCAGCGCTTGCCACACCGCTTTCACTAAGGTCGCCAATGGAATAGCAAAAAATACGCCCCAAAAGCCCCAGAGTCCACCGAAAACCAGTACGGCTATTATGATGGCGACGGGATGTAAATTCACCGCTTCTGAAAAAAGCACGGGGACGAGCACATTGCCATCCAGCGCTTGGATAACACCATAGGCGATCATCACATACCAAAAGCCAGGCTCGAGTCCCCACTGGAACAAAGCAACAATCGCTATCGGGAGGGTGACAATCGCCGCGCCAATATAAGGCACCAGCACAGAAAAGCCCGTCGCCACACTGAGTAGCACCGCGTAGCGAAGATCTAACAGGCTAAAGGTCAAGTAGCTGGTCACCCCGACGATAATGATTTCAGTCACTTTGCCGCGGATATAGTTGGAGATCTGTTGATTCATCTCATGCCCGACTCGAGAGGCAAGACGACGATTACGCGGCAACAAGCCTTTAAACATCGCCAGCATTTGCGCTTTGTCTTTGAGCAAAAAGAACACCAGCAGCGGCACCAAAATCAGGTATACCGCTACCGCGACTAAGTTGACCAAAGACGCCAATGAACCTTTTACCAGTGTTTCACCAAGGTTAAGCACTTTATTTTGCAAGGTGTCGACAAAGGTGTTGACCATATGCGGATTAATCAGCTCTGGGTAGCGTTCTGGCAAACTCAGCATCAGTGCTTGCATATTGTTAAACATATTTGGCACATCAGCGACCAAACTGACCCCTTGGTTCCATATGGTCGGCACCAACCCAAATAATGCCATCAAGGTTAAGCTGACAAACACAGTCAATACCACCAGCACTGACAACACGCGGGGCAACCCCAACCGACAGAGACGATTGACCGGCCAATCGAGTAGATAGGCCATCACGATCGCCACCAGCAATGGGGCGAGCAAATTGCCAAAAAAGTAGATGGTAATAAAACCAAAAAGGAGGATCGCCACCAGGCTTACCGCATGTGGGTCAGAAAAACGTCGCCGATACCAGCGATGTAACATATCAAACATAAAAAGCCCGCTATTTCTTTGTGATGAGTAGCCGCGAAGCTGGCGTGTCTAACCACTGCATGCTGAAGCCTTCGCGTTTAAAATACTTGGGGATATCGTCTTTCGCCCCTTGATCACCGAGTAAAATCACCAATTGCTCACCTGACGACAATAACGCGGCGGCGCGCTTTGCCAGCAATAGCGCCATTGGGCAAACATGTTCTCGCAAATCAAGTGTTTGAGATTCCATTCTGGCTCACCGGTCGGTATTATCGTCAGTATTGTAATGGACATTAGATAGAACGCCAACGAAACCCTAACGGGTTTTATCGGTCTGTACCTAAGTACACCCTGCATTTAAAGGTCATCATACTTATGTCATCACGCGCACTTGGCTCTCACAAAGGCAGCAAGGCTCGCCGCCTGCTCTGTTATGCATTAGCGGGGGTGTTAGCGAGCGCGCCTGTGTCTGCCCGCGTTGAGTCATACCAAAGTGATTTACCGGATATCGGTACCGCTGCCGTCAGTACCTTATCGGTGGCCAAAGAGAAAGAGTTTGGTGATGCCTATATGCGGATGCTAAGAGCCAGCAAGCCCATCATCAGCGATCCTTTGCTCAACGAGTATATTAACGGCTTAGGTCATCGACTGGTGGCAAATGCCAACGATGTTCGTACACCCTTTCGATTTATTTTAATCGATAATCAGGCAATCAACGCCTTTGCCTTTTTCGGTGGCTACGTGGCCATGCACTCCGGCCTGTTCCTCCATGCAAAAACGGAAAGCGAGCTGGCATCGGTGATGGCCCACGAAATCGCCCATGTCACCCAACGTCATTTGGCGAGAAGCATGGAGGAGCAAGCGCAAACCTCGCCGCTGACCGTCGCCGCCTTAGTGGGGTCATTGATGCTCGCGATTGCAGCGCCTGAAGCAGGGATTGCCGCAGCTCATGCAGCAACGGCGGGGAGTATGCAAAACCAAATCAATTTCACTCGTCGCAATGAAGAAGAAGCCGATCGGATCGGCATTGAAACCCTCGCACGTGCTGATTTTGATGTGCAAGCCATGCCGCGATTTTTCTCACGGCTGGCGGATGAGTACCGTTACGCCAGCCAAATGCCCGAGTACTTCAGCACCCACCCTTTACCGGCTTCACGGATCACTGACTCTCGCGCTCGTGCCCGCCAATACCCACAAAAACGGGTACCTGTCTCGCCCGATTATCAACTTGCGCGCGCGCGGATCGTCGCGCGATATAGTGGCATCGCCAGTCGCTCGGCCATGGACTGGTTTGAACGGCGTCATAAAGAGGCCTCGCCGGCCGAAAAGCAAAGCCTCAACTACGGGATGGCGTTGCTTGATATTGATGCCCGTCGTTTTGACGATGCGCGAGAAAAATTAACCCCACTTATCAAGGCGCAACCTAATAATCGATTTTTCCTTGATGCGATGACCGATTTAAACATCGGTGAGAAACAGTACGACAAGGCATTGACGCGCCTTGAAAACGCATTGAACCATCAGCCTAATAACCGCGTATTATTGCTCAATCGTGCCTATACCCTCGTCAAAGCCAAGCGAGGAGGTGAGGCAATCTCCATGCTGGAGCGATATACACACCAGCATCCAGATGACAGCAACGGTTGGTTTTTGTTACAACAAGCGTACGAAAGTACCGGTACGCATCGAGACGGTGAGCTGGCCGCCCAAGGTGAGCGTTATGCCTTACGCGGACAATGGGACAAAGCCATTCGCAATTATACCCAAGCCGCCCAGCTCGCTGAGTTAGGTAGCTTGGCGCAGGCACGGTATGATGCGCGTCTTGATCAACTACGTCGCCAACAAGCCCGCTTTAAAGCGCTTAGCGACCGTTAATTCACTCAAAAAGGATCATTGTTGTGACCGCTATAACTCTCTACCACAACCCCCGTTGCTCCAAAAGCCGTGAAACTCTCAAGTTGTTGGAGTCCAACGGTGTGACGCCGACTATTATCAAGTATCTCGACAACCCGCTTTCTGCTGAAGCCTTATCGATGTTAAAACAGCAACTCGGGCTCAGCTCGTTTCGGGAGATGATGCGAACCAAAGAAGCGGACTACAAAGCGGCGAACTTGGGCGATGCGTCAGTAGACGAGGCGCAACTACTCGACGCCATGGTCAACAATCCCAAATTGGTCGAACGTCCCATTGCAGTAAAAGGGGAAAAGGCGGTGATTGGTCGTCCCCCTGAGAACGTACTCGCGCTGATAAAATGACAAAGGTATTAGTGCTTTACTACAGTCGATCGGGGAATACACGCAAGCTCGCCCAACAAGTCGCGCGGGGCATCGAAGCACAAGGTGTGGAAGCCGTGTTGCGCACGGTGCCCGAGCTACCCGCTTACCCTGATGGTCAAACCCCGGCCTCGACGGCGAAAGACCCTTTTGTCACCCGGCAAGACTTGTTGGATTGCCACGGTTTGGCGCTTGGCAGCCCGGTGCGCTTTGGTAATATGGCCGCGCCCTTAAAGCAGTTTATCGACAGTACCAGTGGTGAGTGGCTATCAGGTGCACTGATTGATAAACCTGCCGCGGTATTTGGCGCTGGCTCTATGTTGCATGGTGGGCAAGAAACCACCCTGCTCACCATGACGGTGCCGCTGCTTCATCATGGCATGATGCTGCTCGGTGTCCCGCATAGCGAGCGCGCATTACACACCACAGAAGGCGGTGGTTCACCTTATGGTGCGTCGAGTGTGGCTGATGCAAACCAGCCTTTAATCGCCGACGAAAAACAAATCGCCAAAACCTTAGGCCAACGTCTCGCACGTTTTGCACAAACCGTTCACCATCACTTGGGATAAAAGGATAGAATTGTGACTGACTCTCGGCTTGCATTAATGCGTAAGCTTTCGTTGTTGAGTAACCTCGGCCTGATTGCCTGGGTGGTCATCTGGCACGCATCATTGTCGCCCCACCCTCACCTCAATGCCTTGGCGGTGACCATCGGCTGGACGATTCCTCTGCTACTCCCGCTGCCTGGGATCGTGAAAGGCAAGCCCTTTACCCACGCGTGGGCCAACTTTATTTTGATGTTTTACTTTTTGCACGCATTGACTCTTATTTATGTTGATGAAGGGGAGCGCTGGCTCGCCGCGACCGAGCTGGTTTTAGTGACCTTTGCGTTCGCCAGTAACATTGTCTTTGCGCGTTGGATGGGAAAATCACAAGGGCTGAAGCTGCCGCGTCTGTCTCAAGTGGAACGTGAAGAACGCCAACGTTTTGAAGGCAAGGATAACGCCTCGTCTGACTAAGAACTGGCCTTTATCCTCGCCCTTGGTCTGTTGATCTCCTCGGCTAAGCCAAGCCCCGCGCTTGGCTTACACCGGATAAGGGCGGCGAGAAAAGTATCGATGGCCACACTTGCTGCAAGGGGCAATCACATCCACTCGGCTATGGCGTGACTGGTGTTGGCACTGCTCACATTGCAATACGCCCAGCCCCACAATTTCACCCGCTTCATACACACCATGATGCTGAAGGTCATCGAAGACTTCACGCCACTCTAGCTGCGTACGATCAGTGATTTCTGCCAGTTGTTCCCAAATCGAGTTGGCAATCAGGTCGTTAAACACCTGACTGTCCATTTCTTCGGTTTGAGATTTATCATACTGCTCACCAAAGGCTTTCACATCCCGCTTGAAGTACGCCTCAATCAGCGCCCACTCATCTTTGGTCAGATCCGCGGCTGCTTTGAGGTATTGATCAGACAACTCGACCCAGCGAGACAAAGCCTCTGGACTGTTTTCCAGTGCCTCTTTTACCCGCTCAATGATACTTTGTTGCGGTTCTTTCTCTTTATTCATGGTTCCGTCCTGATTCAAGTGTTGTTGCGGTCTCTGCCTTTCGTTATTCTATGACGATATTTCTCTTTCAGGTTTTACCTTTCTCACAGAATCTCGGAAGCCATCGATGCAAGAACAATATAGCCCGCAAGATATTGAACAAAAAGTTCAAGCCCATTGGGATGACAATAAAACCTTTGTGGCTCATGAAGACCCTAACAAAGAAAAGTTTTACTGTCTTTCTATGTTCCCTTACCCCAGTGGTCGACTTCACATGGGGCATGTACGTAATTATACCATCGGTGATGTGATCTCGCGTTATCAGCGCCTGCAAGGCAAGAATGTGATGCAACCTATTGGTTGGGACGCATTTGGTTTGCCAGCCGAAGGGGCCGCTATCAAGAACARAACCGCCCCTGCGCCTTGGACTTACGAAAACATTGATTACATGAAAGGCCAGCTGAAAATGCTGGGCTTCGGTTACGACTGGGATCGCGAAATCGCCACCTGTAGCCCAGATTACTACCGCTGGGAGCAAGAATTCTTCACCACGCTATACAACAAAGGCTTGGTCTACAAAAAGACCTCCTCGGTCAACTGGTGTCCGAATGACCAAACCGTGCTGGCGAACGAGCAGGTGCACGAAGGGTGCTGCTGGCGTTGTGACACCCCGGTTGAGCAAAAAGAAATTCCACAGTGGTTTATTAAAATCACCGATTATGCAGACGAGTTACTGCAAGGCATCGACAAACTGGATGGTTGGCCAGAAATGGTGAAAACCATGCAACGTAACTGGATTGGCCGCTCGGAAGGGGTGGAGCTGACCTTTGACGTGGAAGGTGAGCACCCGGCACTGGATGTGTACACCACCCGTCCCGACACCTTGATGGGTGTCACCTATGTCGGTATTGCGGCTGGCCACCCACTGGCCGATGCCGCGGCCAAAAACAACCCAGCCTTGGCTGAATTTGTCCAAGAGTGCCGTAACACCAAGGTAGCGGAAGCCGAGCTTGCCACCATGGAGAAAAAAGGCATGGCGACGGGCTTGTACGCCATGCATCCATTAAACGGCCGCCGCGTACCTATTTTTGTCGCCAACTTTGTACTGATGGACTACGGTACTGGTGCGGTCATGGCCGTGCCTGCCCACGACCAACGCGATTTTGAATTTGCCAGTAACTACGGCCTCGATATTGAGCCGGTGATCCTGGATGAAAACGGCCATGCGCCTGATTTGTCCGAGCAAGCCTATACAGAAACAGGCAAGCTCTTTAACTCGGGTGAATTTGATGGTTTGGACTTTGATGCCGCGTTTGATGCGATTGCCGCCAAGCTCGAGTCTTTGGGCAAAGGCAAGAAAACCGTTAACTTCCGTCTTCGTGATTGGGGCGTGTCACGCCAACGCTATTGGGGCGCGCCTATCCCCATGCTGAACACCGAAGACGGGGAAGTGGTGCCAGTCCCGACGGATGAGCTGCCCGTGATCCTGCCAGAAGATGTGGTGATGGACGGGGTACAAAGCCCGATAAAAGCAGACAAACAGTGGGCACAAACCCAATACCAAGGCAAGCCTGCACTGCGTGAAACCGACACCTTCGATACCTTTATGGAGTCGTCTTGGTACTATGCGCGCTATTGCTCGCCGCAGGCCGATCAAATGCTCGATCCAAGTGCTGCCAACTACTGGCTGCCTGTGGATCAGTATATCGGCGGCATTGAGCACGCTTGTATGCACCTTCTCTACTCGCGCTTCTTCCACAAGTTGTTGCGTGATGAAAATATGGTTGATAGTGATGAGCCGTTTAAGCAACTACTGTGTCAAGGCATGGTACTGGCTGATGCCTTCTACTATACCGATGACAAAGGCGTGCGCGTGTGGGTATCACCAACCGAGGTGACCGTCGAACGTGACAGTAAAGGGCAAATTGTTAATGCGGTAGACCGCCAAGGCAATGCCGTGGTCCATGCGGGCATGACCAAGATGTCGAAGTCGAAAAACAACGGCATTGATCCGCAGCTTATGGTTGAGAAGTACGGCGCCGACACGGTACGCCTGTTCATGATGTTCGCCGCACCTGCTGATATGACCCTAGAGTGGAAAGAATCAGGGGTTGAGGGCTCACACCGCTTCTTGCGTCGCGTGTGGAAGCTGGTTTACGAGCACAGCCAAAAAGGGCCTGTGGTGGCACTGGATGCAAATGCACTCAACAATGAGCAAAAAGCGGTGCGCCGCGAGGTGCATAAAGCCATTGCCAAAGTCAGTGATGACATGGGACGCCGTCAGACCTTTAACACTGCTATCGCGGCGATTATGGAGCTGATGAACCGATTGGTGAAAGCCCCACAACAAAGCGAGCRAGACCGTGCGGTACTTGATGAAGCCCTCAAAGCTGTGGTGCTCATGCTTTATCCGATCACCCCGCATATCTGCTTTAGCATGTGGCAGGCACTCGGTGAGACTCACATTGATGACGCGGCGTGGCCACAGGCCGACGAAGCAGCCATGGTTGAGGATGAGAAACTGATTATCGTCCAAGTCAACGGTAAACTGCGTGCCAAGATCACCGTCGCTGCAGATGCGGAGAAAGAGGCCGTAGAAGCCCAAGCGATGGCAGATGAAAACGTGGTGAAATTTACCGAAGACAAAACCGTGCGCAAGGTGATTTACGTGCCTGGCAAGCTGGTTAACATTGTTGCCAACTAACAAGGAGCGATGGAGTGAATCTGTTTAAGACAATGCTTCGCTCCCTGCTTGTCGCGATGGTCTGTTTGACCATCGCGTCTTGCGGGTTTGCCTTGCGCGGCAGCTACAATCTGCCCGATGAAGTGGATAAGGTCTCATTGACCAGCTTTGACCCTTATGGCGAGTTAACCCGACAAATGCGAAATGCCTTGCGTCAACACAAGGTCGATCTTGTCTCCCCTTCCCAGGAGGTGGCTAATATCCACTTGCTCGGGGAAAGCAATAGCGAACAAACGCTATCGCTTTATCAAAACAGCCGTGTGGCGGAGAAAGAATTTCGCTATGTCGCCCGTTATCGCGTCACCGTACCCGATAAAGGCAGTTATACCTATAACACCACCTTGAGTCGTAACTTCCTTGATAACCCACTGACAGCGTTGGCAAAGTCTGTAGAGGAAGATAAGTTAGTCGCGGAGATGCGTACAGAAGCCACTCGGCAAATTATGCGTCAGCTTTCCCAATTAAAAGGCGATATCGCCGAGTTTGAGCGCCAACAGGCCGAACAAGCGGCAATGGAGACACTCGAGCAAGGTGAAACACCGACTAAGCCTGATGTTATCATTGAAACGCGACAAACCGAGACGAACACCGCGCAATGATGAGAACCTATCCCGACCAATTGGCGCAGCAGCTCAACCAACCGCTGCGCCAAACTTATTTGGTTTTTGGCTCCGACCCATTACTTAAACTCGAAGCACGCGATGCCATTGCACACGCGGCGCGCGCCCAAGGTTTTGAAGAGCATCATAAATTTGTCATTGATGGTCAGCTCGATTGGCAAGAAGTCATCGATTGCTGTCAAGCACTTAGCTTGTTTGCGTCTCGGCAAATTATTGAACTTACCTGCCCTGACAATGGCCTCACCAGCACGCAAGCCAAGCAGCTTACTGAGCTGGCCGCTTATCTGCATCCTGATATCCTCTTATTGGTGCAAGGGGAGWGGCTCAACAAAAAGCAAGAAAGCGCCAAATGGTTTTCAGCGCTCGCCCAACACGGCTTATACGTGGTGTGTAACACCCCGGAAGCTCGTCACTTACCACGCTTTATTGAGCAACGCTGTCGTCACTTGGGACTAAAGCCTGATCAACCTGCGCTACAGCTATTAGCACAATGGCATGAAGGAAACCTCCTCGCCTTAGTGCAAAGTCTGCATATCTTGCAGCTACTTTATCCCGATGGTGCACTCACCTTGCCTCGTATTGAAAGTTCGCTGTCACGCCATCATCACTTTACCCCCTTCCAGCTCACCGATGCGCTGCTAGCCGGGAAGGCACAACGCGCGCAGCGGATACTCGACCAGCTTCGCGCTGAAGGGGAAGAGCCAACACTTCTGTTGCGACTGATTCAAAAAGAGCTTAAGCAGCTGTACAGCATTCAAGAGCAAGGACAAAAAGGCAGGCCGTTGAATGCCATCTTTGATCAGTTCCGTGTGTGGCAAACCCGTCGTCCCATGCTCACAGCCGCTCTCAATCGACTCAATAAAGCCCGGTTAACCACACTGCTACGCCGCTTGGCGCAGATAGAAATCAGGCTAAAAACGGACTTTGGTAGCGATCCTTGGCCGGATCTGCAGTATTTTTGTGCACTCATGACCCAAGCGTCCGAACCACTCACGCCCTAGCGTGTCCAAAGCGGTAGCAAGTGGTATACTGCCCAGATAAAACCAAGAGCAAAACACAGAGGTTTTCTTTGCAAGCGAACGAGTTAAAACAGTTTGTGACCGATAAGGTCGATGAGTTAAAAGCCAGCGATATTGTGACCCTGGATGTCCGCGACAAATCATGCATTACCGACTTTTTAGTGCTGTGCACCGGCAACTCTCGCCGTCATGTCGCCTCTATTGCCGAGCATGTGTGTGAACAAGCCCAAGCAGTGGATATCGACTCGCTCGGCACGGAAGGCCAAGATGACAGCGAATGGGTGGTCGTCGATTTAGGTGACGTCATGGTGCACGTCATGCAAGAGGAGCAACGCCAACTCTATCAATTGGAAAAGCTCTGGAACTAAACCATCATGAAAATCCAACTGATTGCGGTCGGCAATAAAATGCCCAAATGGGTAGAGCAAGGCTTTGAGGAGTATCAACGCCGCTTTCCAAAAGACATGCCACTCGAGCTAATAGAGGTCCCTGCTGGCAAGCGCAGCAAAAATGCCGATATCGCCCGCATCTTGCAAAAAGAAGGGGACGCCATGTTGGCGGCCGTCAGCCGGGGTAGTCGCATTGTGACACTCGATATTCCCGGCAAGCCTTGGGACACACCACAATTGGCTAATCAGTTGGAAAAGTGGAAACTTGATGGCCGCGATGTCGCTATTTTGATCGGTGGGCCAGAGGGGCTTGCGCCACAGTGTAAGGCTGCTGCGGAGCAAAGCTGGTCGCTGTCACCACTGACTCTGCCTCACCCATTAGTTCGGGTTATCATGGCGGAGAGCCTTTACCGCGCGTGGAGTGTCACCACCAATCATCCGTACCATCGAGAATAAGTTGAGATGAAGCGCCAACGAGTTGAAATACGAGACCACAGCGCCGAGGCGGCCTTGTTTGTGCGTCGCGCTATCGTCTGCTTTGTCGGTATTATGGCGTTGGTCGGGGTGCTGCTGACTAACCTTTATCATATTCAGGTGACCGAGCACCAAGACTACCAAACCCGCTCGAACGATAACCGTATCAAGGTCGTTCCCGTCGCCCCTAACCGTGGCCTTATTTATGATCGCAATGGAAAGTTACTAGCGGAAAATCGTCCCGTTTATCACCTAGAAGTGACCCCTGAGCAAGTCGATGATATGCCGGCGACCCTCGCCCAGCTAAAAGACTTACTTTCATTGACCGACAAAGACATTGCCCGCTTTCAAAAAGAGCGTCGCCGCTCGCGACGGTTTAATGCCGTCGCACTAAAAACTCAGCTCACCGATAAAGAAGTTGCCATTTTTTCCGCGCACCAGCATCAGTTTTCTGGGGTGGAAATAAAAGCCTACTTAAAACGCCATTACCCTTACGGCGATGCACTGACCCATGTGCTCGGCTATGTCGCCAAAATCAATGATCGCGATATTGCCAAGCTAAGACAAAAAGGGGTGCTGAACAACTACAAAGCAACCCGAGACATCGGCAAGCTGGGGATCGAGAAGTACTACGAGTCAACGCTGCATGGTAAAGCCGGCTACCAAGAAGTTGAGGTGAACAGCCGTGGCCGCGTGATACGCACGCTCAAATATGTGCCCCCGCAGCCAGGCAAAGACCTTATCCTCAACCTCGATATTGATCTGCAGCTCTATGTGCGTGGGATCCTTGGTGACCGACGAGGCGCGGTGGTGGTGGTCGATCCTGACACCTCAGGCGTACTGGCGATGGTCTCTACCCCAAGCTATGACCCTAACTTATTTGTCCATGGCATCTCTGGCAAGCAATACCGGCAGCTGCTCAATGATAAAGATCGTCCCTTGGTCAATCGCGCCACTCTCGGTATTTATCCCCCCGCCTCGACGGTGAAGCCTTTCATTGCCGTTGCCGCGCTCGAAGAAGGCGTGATCACCACCAAGACCACGCGTAACGACCCGGGTTATTGGCGGATCCCCAACTCGGATACGCGCCCCTTCCGCGATTGGCTCCCTTGGGGGCACGGACGGGTCAACATCGTGCAATCGATCGAGGAGTCGGTCGATACCTTCTTCTATCAAATCGCTTATGACATGGGGATCGATAAACTCTCTATGTGGATGGAAAAATTTGGCTTTGGCCAATACACGGGCATCGACATTCAAGAAGAAAGTAGCGCTAATATGCCTAACCGCGAATGGAAAATGAGTCGCTACCGCCAACCCTGGTATAAAGGTGACACGATTCCCGTCGGGATTGGGCAAGGTTATTGGACCGCCACCCCGATGCAAATCGTCAAAGCCTTGACCGTGCTACTCAACCGTGGCGACGTCAAAGCACCCAAACTATTAAACAAAACGCGCGATGAACATGGCACCCACAAACCCGACGCCGAGCCATTTCCACCGATTAAAGGAGTCGACGATAAATATTGGGATGTCGGCCTTAAAGGTATGCAACTGGTTAACCACGGTCGCAAAGGAACCGCGCGCCGTTCATTCCGTTCTGCAGAGTATTTGTCTGGCGGAAAATCAGGGACCGCTCAGGTATTTGGGCTGGGTGAAGACGAAGAATACAACGCGGATGAAATTGCTGAACATCTACGTGATCACGCACTTTTCATGGGCTTTGCGCCCTTTGAAAACCCAGAAGTCGCTGTCTCTATGGTACTGGAAAACGCAGGCGGTGGCTCGAGCAACGGCGGCCCTATTGCCCGTCGCATCTTCGACCATATTTTGTTAGAAGACAAAGAGACAAACGAGGCCAAACAATGAGTTCACTTGCCCAAGTTAGCGCGAAACGCTCTTTGTTCGATCGCTTACACCTCGACCTGCCGATGCTGGTTGGCATTTTGTTACTGATGGGCTTCGGCCTTGTGGTGATGTATAGCGCCAGTGGTCAAAGTATGGTGATGATGGAACGTCAGGCGATCCGCATGCTGTTGGCGCTCGCGGTCATGTTTGCCCTCGCTCAAGTACCACCTCGCCATTATGAGTTCTGGGCGCCCTATTTGTATGCCGTGGGCGTGGTCTTACTAGCAGCCGTTCTATTGGTTGGCGAAACCGCAAAGGGTGCTCAGCGCTGGCTCGATCTCGGGGTGGTGACCTTCCAGCCATCAGAAATCATAAAACTTGCGGTACCGCTCATGCTGGCCCGCTATATTGGCAAAGATCCGCTTCCTCCCAAATTCACCCACTTACTCATCGCTCTGGTGTTACTGTTTGTCCCCACCATTATGATTGCTAAGCAACCCGATTTAGGCACATCCATACTGATTGCCGCCTCTGGAGTGTTTGTACTGTTTTTGGCCGGGATCAGTTGGAAAATTATTATTGCTGCCGTCGTCGCGCTCGCCAGTTTTGTCCCTGTACTCTGGTTTTTCCTAATGCATGATTATCAGCGTACCCGCGTGCTGACCTTGTTTAACCCAGAATCCGATCCCTTGGGCGCAGGCTATCACATCATTCAATCTAAAATTGCCATTGGCTCTGGTGGCTTAAGCGGCAAAGGCTGGCTGCAAGGGACACAGTCCCAATTGGAGTTTCTCCCTGAGCGACACACAGACTTTATTTTCGCCGTTATCGCTGAAGAATGGGGGTTGATCGGTGTCTGTGTACTGCTGGCCCTGTACCTCTTTTTGATTGGCCGCGGGCTAATGCTCGCCAGCCGTGCCCAAACGGCGTTTGGCCGGATGATGGCTGGCAGCATCGTGTTAAGCTTTTTTGTTTATGTATTTGTCAATATTGGCATGGTCAGCGGCATTCTTCCTGTGGTTGGGGTACCCTTACCACTTATCAGTTATGGCGGCACCTCGATGGTCACACTGATGGCCGGTTTTGGCATTCTGATGTCTATTCACACTCATCGTAAAATGTTATCCAGGGCATAAACATGCGAGCTATTATCGTTTCTAGCGCTATCGTCTTATTWAGTGCATGCAGCAGCCAGCAAGGCCGCTACGACATGCACAGTGATAAAGCACCCGAGACGGTGCCACCGGTTATTCACGCAGAAAACGCGCAACCCAGATATGAGCCCTACAGCCTCGCGGGTAACAAAGATTACACGTTAAAGGGTCAGCGCTATCAAATTTTACGCGATCCAAAAGGCTACCAAGAAGCRGGCATTGCTTCATGGTACGGGGAAAAATTTCATGGCCATCGCACCTCTAATGGCGAAGTGTACGATATGTACTCTATGTCAGCCGCGCACAAAACCCTTCCCCTGCCCAGTTACGTGGAAGTGACCAACCAAAATAATGGTAAAAAAGCCATTGTGCGCGTCAATGATCGCGGCCCCTTTCACAATCAACGCTTGATAGACCTAAGCTACGCTGCCGCCAAAAAACTAGATGTATTAAAAACAGGCACAGCGCCCGTATCACTGCGTCTACTCTCACCGAGTAAGCCTGCGGATGACGAGTGGCACTCCGCGCGCCATCATGCTTATTATGTACAACTCGCCGCGCTATCTGATGGCCTTAAAGCCAATCAAAAAGCGGAACAATTGGCGAAGGCCCATGGTCTACCGACACATATCGCCCGCCGTGATACCGTGTATCGTGTTCGCTTTGGACCTTTTTACGATAGAGACCAAGCACAGCAAGCGATGCGCACGGCAAAGCAGCATCAGTTGCCAGGGGCATTTATCGTTACCGAAGCACTTGTGAATGGTGACACATCTGTCACAGGTGCTAAAACAAACAATCAATAAGTTAAAGAAATCGAGCCTGTCCCTCTATCCGCAATTTGGTATAGTGAGGGCACAGTATCGACATCGATAACCGACATAAGTACTAACAATGATGAATAAAACCGTTTTCCGCATGCGTACACTGCTTTCTGCAGCCCTGTTCGCCTCTGCGACTGCTCAAGCCGCGCCTGCTGTTGTGCCTGATGCGCCGCAAATTGCCGCCAAAGGCTACGTATTGATGGATTATCATTCCGGCGAGGTGCTGGCGGAAAATAACGCCTATCAACGCCTTAATCCTGCGAGTTTGACCAAAATGATGACCAGTTACGTGATTGGTCAGGAAGTTGAGCGTGGCAATATCTCGATGGATGATGACGTTGTCATTAGTGAGAATGCGTGGGCCAAAAACTTCCCCGGCTCCTCGAAGATGTTTATCGAAGTCGGCACCACGGTCAAAGCGGCAGATCTCAATCGTGGCATTATTATCCAGTCAGGCAACGATGCCTGTGTGGCGATGGCTGAACATGTTGCCGGCTCAGAAGACGCCTTTGTCGATCTGATGAACCGCTGGGGCGAAACCCTGGGCATGGACAGCTCTCACTTTTCTAATGTTCACGGTTTGGACTCCAAAGATCTTTACACCACGCCGTACGATATGGCGCTACTCGGCCAAGCCCTTATTCGTGATGTACCGGCGGAATACCGTATTTATAAAGAGAAAGCCTTCACCTATAACGGCATCACGCAATACAACCGTAATGGTTTGCTGTGGGATAAGAGCCTCAACGTCGATGGTATTAAAACCGGCCACACTGACGGTGCTGGCTACAACCTTGTCACCTCTGCCACCGAGGGCGACATGCGTCTTATCTCGGTGGTCATGGGCACCAAAAGCGCCAATGCCCGCAAAGCAGAGAGCAAGAAACTACTCAACTATGGTTTCCGCTTCTTTGAAACCGTCGCGCCTCACAAAGCCAACGAAACCTTTGTGACTGAGAAGGTCTGGATGGGTGATACAGACGAAGTCGCGCTGGGCGTGACAGAAGACACCTTTGTCACGCTTCCCCGTGGCAAGGCGCAAGATCTGAAAGCCAGTTTTGTCCTCGACAACACCTTGGAAGCCCCGATCAGTAAAGGTGATGTTGTGGGTAAACTTTTCTATCAAGTAGATGATGAGGATGTGGCGGAATACCCACTTGTCGCTCTAAACGATGTTGAAAAAGGTGGGCTTTTTAGTCGCTTAATAGATTACATCGTGATGATGTTTAAAAACCTCGTCGGTTAATCCCTCTCTGTGCCGCCCACCAACTTGGTGGGCGGCTTGTTTTCTCGCGCTTGGCAGATTAGTATTTCGCGTTAATCGTGATCAATCGCACAAACGCGTGCCTCTATCAGCCTGCAGTTGGGAGTTAACATGCAAGAGCAACCGAAATTAAAAGATCTGTTGGAGTTTCCTTGCCAATTCACCTACAAGGTGGTGGGCCAGGCAAAACCTGAGCTACCCGATCATGTGCTGACCGTGATCCAGCGTCATGCGCCTGGCGACTACAGCCCAGCCGTCAAACCGAGTGCCAAGGGCAACTATCATTCGGTCTCTATTACTATTAAGGCGACATCTATTGAGCAAGTAGAAACCTTATATAAAGAGCTGGGTGAGATTGAAATTGTCCGCATGGTTCTCTAATTCGAATATCCACACGACTGGCGGCTTTAAATCACGCTGCCAGCCTCTATAATATCGCCACTGACAACAACACGGGAAATGGGTTTGCAGCACCAACTCGTTGTAAGGCACCTTGGCCGTCAACCGTACCTACGCGTCTGGGAGCAGATGCGAGACTTTACCGATCGTCGCGACGAAGACACGCGTGATGAAGTCTGGCTGGTTGAGCATGATCCGGTTTTTACCCAAGGACAAGCGGGAAAAACGGAGCATGTATTGGTCCCTGGCGACATCCCCGTCGTACAATCAGATCGTGGCGGACAGGTGACCTATCATGGGCCAGGCCAGCTCGTCGCCTATTTCCTGATAAACCTCAAACGTAAAAAAGTCGGTGTGCGGGCGCTCGTTAGCCATATTGAAGATCTTGTGGTGAGCACATTAGCACACTTCCACGTTGACGCTTACGCTCGCCCAGATGCGCCCGGTGTTTACGTTAACGATGCAAAAATATGTTCTCTTGGGCTCCGTATCCGTCGCGGGTGCTCATTCCATGGACTGGCACTCAACATCAATATGGACTTATCACCGTTTCAGCGTATTAATCCATGTGGTTACGCTGGTATGGCCATGACGCAACTGAGCGATCAGGTTGGCAAAGTCACGCTCGAGGACGTTCAACCTGTGCTGGTAGACACTTTAACTCAACAGCTGATGTATTCTGAGGTTGAGTTTACAACGGAAAGCAGCGATTTATGAGCAAACCTATTCAGATGGAACGCGGTGTTAAGTACCGCGACGCCGACAAAATGGCGCTTATCCCGGTCAAAAATATGCCGACCGAGCAAAAAGAAGTGCTGCGTAAGCCTGATTGGATGAAGATCAAGCTCCCGGCTGAAACCGCACGCATTAAAGAAATCAAAGACGCGATGCGCAAAAACAACCTTCACTCTGTGTGTGAAGAGGCGTCGTGTCCGAACCTTGCCGAGTGCTTCAGCCACGGCACGGCGACCTTTATGATTCTCGGGGCCATTTGTACCCGTCGTTGTCCTTTTTGTGATGTCGCCCATGGTCGTCCTGTTGCCCCTGATAGCGAAGAGCCAAAGCATCTGGCGCAAACGATCAAAGACATGAAACTGCGCTATGTGGTGATCACCTCAGTTGACCGTGATGATTTGCGTGACGGTGGTGCCCAGCACTTTGTCGATTGTACCCGTGAAATCCGCGCGCTCAATCCAGAGATCCAAATTGAGACATTGGTGCCTGACTTCCGTGGCCGTATGGATCGCGCACTCGATATCTTGCAAAACAATCCACCCGATGTGTTCAACCACAACCTGGAAACTGCGCCGCGGTTGTACCGCAAAGCCCGCCCTGGTGCCAATTATCAGTGGTCACTGGATCTGCTGAAAAAGTTTAAAGAGATGCATCCTGAGGTGCCCACCAAGTCAGGCTTGATGATGGGCTTGGGTGAAACCAAAGAAGAGATCATCGAGGTTCTCAAAGACTTGCGTGCACACGGCGTGACTATGCTTACGCTTGGCCAGTACTTGGCACCGAGCCGCCACCACTTACCGGTTGAGCGTTATGTGCCACCTGAAGAGTTTGACGAGCTGAAAGAGATTGCCCTCGATTTGGGCTTTACGCATGCCGCATGCGGCCCGTTTGTTCGCTCTTCCTACCATGCCGATCTACAGGCGAAAGGCGTGGAAATCAAATAAGCGCCCAAGCTGTTGAGACAAAAAAACCGCTAGCCAGACTAGCGGTTTTTTATTATCGATTATCTTGGGTACTCAGTGACGTGATAAATAGTCCGCACGCCCCACCCATTTATAGGTAGTCAGCTCCTCCAGCCCCATCGGACCACGTGCGTGCAGTTTTTGCGTCGAAACTGCCACTTCTGCCCCAAGCCCAAACTGCGCACCATCGGTGAAGCGCGTTGAGGCGTTGACATACACTGCCGCCGAGCCAGCACCATTAATAAAGGTTTCAGCTGCCTGCAAGTCGTTGGTCAAAATGGCATCGGAGTGACTCGCATTGTGCGTGCGCATGTGCGCGAGCGCTTCATCCACACTATCAACCACCACCACACCAAGCGTTGGCCCCAACCACTCGCTATCAAAATCCCCTATCTGCGCCTCACGCAGTTGCTCGACGCCATCAAGATAAGGCAATGCGCTTGAACCAGCGACAATGTGCAAACCGTGCTGATTAAAGAGGGGGGTCAAACGAGCAAATAGTTGTGCTGCGACGTCTTTGTGCACCAGTAAGGTGTCTAAGGCATTACAGGCTGAGGGGCGATCTGTCTTGGCATTGAGGATCACCTCGGGGGCCCTATCAAGATCGGCACAGTGATCCACATACAAGTGGCTAATGCCAAACCCCCCGATAATCACAGGGATGGTGCTGTTTTGTTTACACATTTTATGTAGTCCAGCCCCACCACGTGGAATGATCATGTCGACATATTCATCAAGGGTCAGTAACTCAGAGACCAGCGCACGATCCGGTTTTTCAATATATTGCACCGAGGCATGTGGCAGACCGGCTTTCTCTAACCCTGCTTGAATAACCTTTACCAATACCTGGTTAGTCGCAAAGGTTTCTTTCCCGCCTCGTAAAATGGCGGCATTGCCCGTTTTTAAGCACAACGCCGCGATATCAATCGTGACATTGGGGCGCGCTTCGTAAATCACTCCAATCACCCCTAGCGGTTCACGGCGCTTTGACAAGGACATACCGTTTTCCAGCAGCTTATGATCAAGCATCTGTCCGACGGGATCAGCCAGCGCAATCACTTGCCTCACATCGCTGGCCATATTGGTTAAACGTTCTGGGGTCAGGGTTAGGCGGTCCAACATCGCAGGATCCATGTCTGCCTCACGGGCGGCGGCGAGATCGCTTTGGTTGGCGGCTAAGATCGCCGTTTGCTGCGCATCAAGCTCATCGGCAATAATGGCGAGTGCTTGGTTTTTGATGGCCGTGGATGTCACAGCCAGTTGGTGTGCAGCCTCTTTGGCCGCTTTACCCATGTTTTGTAAGCTCATTGTGTCCCCGTCTTGCTCTTTTTAATTGTCTACTACCACAAGGTCATCACGGTGCATCGCGACAGGCCCGTATTCATAACCAAGAATATCCGTGATTTGCTGGCTATGCGCGCCAGCAATACGGCGCAAATCACTGGCGGTATAGCGGCAAATACCACGCGCAACGCATTTTCCCTCCACTGAGAGAATACGCACTACCTCGCCGCGTGAGAACGCCCCTTTCACCGCAACGATGCCTTTGCTCAACAAGCTGCTACCTTTTTGCGTCACCGCGGTAATCGCACCTGCATCGACGACGATATCACCCGCTGGTGGGGGCCCGGCAAGGATCCAGCGTTTACGACTCTCTAGCGGGCTTTCTAGAGGCAAAAAGCGTGTGCCAGCGTTATCCCCAACGATGACTTTTTGAATCACTTCAGGCTTACTCCCCGCGGCAATGGTCACTTCAACACCCGCTCGACGGCCAATATCAGCCGCTTGAAGCTTGGTCGCCATCCCGCCGGTGCCAAGGCCCCCTACGCTGCCACCTGCTAATTTGCGTAAGGTTTCATCAATGGTATGGACTTCACGAATCAGCTCGGCATCGGGGTTGGAACGCGGATCGGCCGTAAACAAGCCGGGTTGATCTGTTAACAGCAGGAGTTTGTCGGCATCCGCGAGAATCGCGACCAATGCGGATAAGTTATCGTTATCACCGACTTTGATTTCAGAAGTGGCGACCGCATCGTTCTCATTCACAATCGGAATGATGCCATTATCCAGCAAGGCCTGAAGCATATCACGGGCGTTGAGAAAACGTTCTCGGTGCTCTAGATCGGCCCGGGTAAGCAACATTTGACCGACTTGAAAGCCGTACAAAGCAAACAGGTGCTCCCAGGTTTGTATTAAACGACACTGCCCCACCGCGGCCAGCATTTGCTTGTTAGCCACGGTGTCAGCGAGTACCGGATAGCCTAGGTGCTCTCTGCCTGCGGCAATCGCCGCGGATGACACAATGATCACCTGGTGACCTTGCTGGCGTAAACGCGCGCATTGGCGTACCAGCTCGACCATATGTGCTTGGTCTAAACGCGCAGAGCCGCYCGTTAACACACTGGTGCCGAGTTTTACCACCAACGTTTGAGGAGAGACGCTGGCCGCAAGGTCACCGTCTTGGAATACATCTTGAATTGTCATGGTTGCCTGATCCACAAAAGCGTATGTCTCTCTTTTATCAATCCCTCGTGTATTTAACAAGGGGTGGGATCAGGCAAATGGCGGGTTACTCTGAGCAAGCCAGTTCGGGTTCAGTCAGAGCTTGGCTTGGTGAAAGAGCAAGGTTTAATTCATCTTCTAACAAGGCGCACAACTTGTCATAAAAGTGAGTCAGGGTTTTATCCACTGCTGCTTGCGCTTCACGCGGAATCGACTTGGCGACCCAATCCCCTTTTTTATCATACAAACCAAAGCCATAGCGATATTCAAAGCCTTCAGAGTGCGGAGTGAGTTCTAACCACCAGCCCCAGAATTCACGTGCATCGGGATCTTTTTTAGCATCCACACAGACAGATAGACTATCGAAAAAGTAGCGCTCAGTGTCTGACTTTCCTTCGCGAAAGTAAGGGCCCAATGCAGTAAAACGTGTTTTTAATCGTCCATATGAAAGCGGTAATTGCTCGCTCATCGTGTCCTCCAATGGCACAGTGACGTCCTTGTTCATGGTATATCATGGGCTTAGCCATCAGGTGAACGACAATATCCCGCTTTCAGCGGTGGATCACATCTTCATTTTTATCTGTGCCCTCATCATTCGATTAAAGCACATCCTCGAACCACTTAACGGTTTCAGTCAAAGCGCGGTGATAGCCATCATGTAGCGGGGTATTCGGTAAGGTCATGGCTTTGCCACCGCGACTGTATCTGGCGATCATTTGATTGTCTGACTCCGGACAAACAGGATCATCTTTAAGGCTAAGTGCAAGGATAGGCACCTCTGTGCGCCGCCCGGTGAGTAGCCCTTGATTTTTTAATGACCACGCCTGTAAACGGGTTTTCAATGTGTCGATAGGAATGCGACGCCCTAAGCGTGACCCCAGGGTATCGAGGTACATAGGTGGCATTTTTTTCATTAGGGAAGCGTCTGTCAGCAACGCATGAACAATGCCACCCAGTGACGCACTGGCTTTCACCCGATGCGGCTCGAGAAACGCCATTCTGACTGCCGGGTTAGCACCAAAGCGAATCCCCATGGTGCCCACACGGTGATGATCCACCCAGGGTACATCGACCAATTTATCCAACATCGCGGTGTGCAAACGGCTGGTATCTTCATTGAGATGCCAATGACAGCTATGCCCCACGGACGGCATGTCCAGGGTTAATACCGCTATGTCGGCGGGGGCAAAGTAGTCAACGAACAGGCGCCACAAGTCAGTTTGTAAGCTATCCAAGCTGCCGCTTAAGATAACCACCGGCAAAGTAGCGTCGGTGCGGGGTAAATAGAGGTACCCTTTCAGTGACTTTCCATCGAGTCGCGTCTCCACCGTTTTTACTGTGAACGGCAATTGCGCAATCGCACTCTCGAACGCCTTAAATGCCAAGGTTTCCGACTGCAGCGCCAAGCTGTCCCCTTTCAAGTGAGGGTATGCGGCAATACCAAAGTACGTGCAAGCTTGTAACCATTGCTCCCCCGCTTGTTTGGCTTTTCCCTCATCCATCAAGGCTTGGGCGGCTTTTTGATGCTGCATGCCAACCGCTGTCCATTCATAGTTCCAGTTTCCCGAGCGATAGCCTTCTACCGTATCAAGCATTGAATCGACCGAACGTGAATTATCCGAGCGTGCGATGCGGGCAAAAATCGCTTCCATTTCCAATGGGTCGACCCCTTGCCATGTCCATTGACCACGGCGGCGCATTCGATACCAACTCGACTCACTGTCACCATCAAATGCCGAGTAATCTGACTGTTGGATTTGCTGGACGGCCCCGAACAGGGTCGATGTCTCGGTGGCATGCTTGTGTTTAGCAAACAGCTTGACCGATAGGTTTTGTGATTCGTTGTCCGACACACCCACTCCTAGGCTTTTTATGTAACGTGCTGTTAGTTTAAACCATACACATATCAAGACCATGATTTTCCGCACTAATCAGCCACACCCGTACAAACGCAGCCACAGAAACCAAAAACGCCGCGTGATCACGCGGCGTTTAAAGGTGCGAGCATGAATGACTTACTTGGCGATGGGATCAATATAACTGACCGCCATATCCCAAGGCTGTTCAATCCAAGTGTCTTGGGCAATGTCGACCACATAGTCATCAACCAAAGGCTTCCCAGCCGGCTTGGCACTGACAGTGACAAAACGGGCTTTCGGATATAGCTGGCGGACCATTTCTGCGGTCCCACCGGTATCCACCAGATCATCGACCACGATAAAGCCTTCACCATCACCGGGCGCTTGCTTCACCACACGCATATCACGTTGATGATCATGGTCATAACTTGAGATACACACAGTATCGACATGACGAATACCCAGCTCACGCGCCAGTATGGCAGCAGGCACGAGGCCCCCGCGGCTGACGGCAATAATTCCCTTCCATTGCTCTGCGGGCAGCAACTTCTCCGCCAATTGACGGGTGTACATCTGCATATTGTCCCAAGTGATAATAAACTTATTGCTCATGGTGAAAACCTCGTGGCGACTCTCGCCTTGTTATAACATCAAATGCGGACAGCTGTTTTACACCAAGAAAACGAACTTGAGTAAGAACAACCCCGCCAAAATCCAAATACTGACAGGGACTTCTCGCCCTTTGCCCGCAAAGGTTTTTACGGCACAAAATGCAATAAAGCCAAGCCCGATACCGCTTGCAATCGAGTAAGTGAGCGGCATCAGCAAACAAACAACCACCACGGGTGCCGCTTCAGTGAGATCTCGCCAGTTGATGCCAACCAAGCCCGACATCATCAAAATCGCCACATAAAACAATGCGCCGGCGGTCGCATAAGCCGGCACCATACCAGCAAGCGGCGCAAAAAAGAGCGCGAGCAAAAACAAGATACCGACAACGACCGCCGTTAGGCCTGTGCGCCCGCCCGTGGCGACTCCGGAGACACTCTCAATATAAGAGGTCGTGTTTGACGTGCCTAAAAGCGCCCCGACGGAGGTCGCGGTACTGTCTGCCAGTAAAGCACGATTTAAGCGCGGTAGTTTACCATCTTTGTCGAGCAGTTCCGCGCGCTGTGCCACACCCACTAAGGTTCCTGCGGTATCAAAAAGGTCAACAAACAAAAATGCGAACACAATCGAGACCAGACCCACTTCCAATGCACCGGAAAAGTCTAACTGCATAAAGGTTGGTGCTAAGCTGGGTGGAGCTGACATCACGCCACCATAAGACACATCACCGGCCACCACACCAATCACGGTGACCGCTAAAATGGCGATCATCACCGCCCCTTTCAAGCCACGGTGCACAAGGCCAATGGTCAGGAAGAAACCCAATGCCGCCATTGCAGGTGCGAACGCAGTGACATCACCGAGCGCCACGAGGGTGGCGGGATGATCGACCACAATCCCCGCATTTTGTAAGGCGATGAGCGCTAAGAAAAGGCCAATACCGGCAGAAATCCCGGTTCTTAGGGACATGGGAATAGAGTTAATAATCCATTCTCGCACGCGCAATACACTCAGCAAGATAAAACATAGACCCGAGATAAACACCGCCGCTAGCGCAACCTGCCACGAGTGACCCATCTGCAATACCACCGTATAGGTGAAAAAGGCATTCAAGCCCATACCCGGCGCTTGCGCCACTGGGTAATTGGCTACAATCCCCATCACTAAACAACCGATCGCGGCGGCGAGACAGGTGGCGACAAAGACTGCGCCTTTGTCCATGCCTGTTTCGGCCAAAATCGATGGGTTGACGAATATGATGTACGCCATGGTTAAGAAGGTGGTAAACCCAGCAATCACTTCCGTGCGAAGATCCGTGCCATGGGCTTTGAGTTTAAATAAACGCTCTAACATCGGTTTTTGTCCCAAACTAAACGTGGTGTATCGCGAGATACAAAAGGAAAACGTTTGCGTGCTAAAATTTGGCGCAAATCTTACCGATCGGCGGCGGAAATTTCCAGGATAAAAAGCCCGAAATCACCGTAATTATCGCTGATTAGAACGAATAACTATCAAAACTGTCAATATAGTTGGACAGTGGGCGAGCAAGACAAAAAAAACGCCACACATAGTGCGGCGCCAGAATTAAAGCGTTTGCTTCTGGATCAGAAATGACTCTGTAAGAGCGGGGGAATCGTAAAACTTACTTGCGATACCCGAACGATGCCGGATATGTAAAACCTTGTGTATAGACTGACTGCTGGTTCCAGTAGTAGCTTGATACCATGCCTTCCATTTTTAACCTCTCTCAAGTTTAAACCAATGTTGTTCACATTTATCTCGGTTCCTTGGAGGCGAATACTCGGGTTCACTCCATGAACAACTGGCAAGCTTGGTTGCCAATGTCTAGATAATAGCCCAATGGTAATTTATTTACAAGCATTAAGGTGACCATAGTCACAAAAAATTCATATGTGTAATTTTATTACAATAAAAATGCCTAGTAAAGCCGGCATAAGCGGTTTCTATGGGTGACTGTTGTCAATATAGAGACAGTGATATCCTTGGGTTTGTTTTTCCATTCTAGTGAGGCCTGCTACGAAAAAGGCCATAGATAAAATAAAATGGAGTCTACCGTGTCTGAAATCAGCCAATTATCACCTCGCCCCGTTTGGGCATTCTTCGACCAGATCTGTGCTATTCCTCATCCTTCTTATCATGAGTCGCAACTTGCTCAATTTATTATCGACTGGGCCAAAGGACGCGGCCTAGACGTCCGTCAGGATCAAACGGGTAACCTATTGATTCGTAAGCCAGCAACACCCGGAATGGAAAATCGTAAAGGGGTTGTCCTCCAAGCCCACTTGGATATGGTGCCGCAGAAAAACGAGCACACTGTGCACGATTTCACGCGCGATCCTATTCGCCCTTATGTCGATGGTGACTGGGTGACCGCTGATGGCACGACATTAGGCGCAGATAATGGCATTGGCATGGCTTCATGCCTTGCGGTACTGGACGCTGATGACATCGAACATGGTCCGCTAGAGGTGCTACTCACCATCAATGAAGAAGCCGGGATGGATGGCGCGTTTGGCTTGGAAGCAGGATGGCTAAACGGGGACATCTTGCTCAACACGGATTCGGAGCAAGAAGGGGAAGTGTACATGGGCTGTGCCGGTGGCGTCGACGCCAGTATGCACTTTCCAATAGAGCGTCAGGCAGACGATGAAGGACTTGCACGTTTTACGGTGGGAATCAAAGGGCTAAAAGGCGGCCATTCGGGCGTCGATATTCATACGGGTCGCGCCAATGCCAATAAATTACTGGCCCGTTTGCTCAGTCACCACCTTGGTGAAACAGATACTCGCCTACTTGCATTACGCGGCGGCACCTTGCGCAATGCCATCCCACGAGAGGCGTTTGCCGATATCGCCGTCCCTGCCGATCAGCAGCAAGCACTGGCGGCCGCGATCGATGACTTTGCCATGTTGATGAAAGCGGAGCTCGGCCAGCTTGAACCGCAAATCACTGTCATTCTAGAGCCATGTGACAACCCCGTCGCGCCACTGACACGCGCCGTGCAGTCTCGCTTATTAGCAGCGTTAAATGCAGCACCAAACGGCGTCGTAAGAATGAGTGATGATATACCTGGCGTCGTGGAGACGTCACTGAACTTAGGGGTTATCAACACCGAAGAGGATCGTATCACTGTACTATTTCTGATCCGCTCGTTAATCGATTCGGGCAGAGAAATGATGCAAGGAATGCTACAGTCGTTGGCGAGTCTTGCCAATGTCACGGTCGAGTTCTCAGGGGCATACCCAGGCTGGAAGCCCGATCCTGACTCGCAAATCATGCATATCTTCCGTGACACCTATGAGGGCATTTATCAGCGTAAGCCTGATATCATGGTGATTCATGCCGGTCTTGAATGTGGCTTGTTTAAGAAGCCGTACCCAACGATGGATATGATCTCATTCGGCCCAACCATCAAGTTCCCACATTCGCCCGATGAAAAAGTGCATATCGATAGTGTGGGCCATTACTGGCAGCAAATGCAGGCCATTTTAAAGGCAATCCCCGCTAAATCGGCCTAACCCAGTAAACTCAGTTGGGGGGCAGTGTCGTCCCCCAATCCTACCGATAGCCCAATCAGTCGTATACGTCTTCCCTCGCCACGATAAAACGCCTCATGCAGCAAGGTATCAAACAACGCGCGGTCAAGTGACTCACAGCGGTGGGCCACCGTGGTAGTTTGAAAATCATTAAATTTAATTTTGATCCCCTGCCGACAAATTCGGCCATTGGCATCGGCTTTTTCTAAGCGGGCCAATAACGCTTGATAAAGAAGCTCTATCCAGGGTAAACAAGCCTCGAGCTGGTCAATATCCTCAGATAGGGTACGCTCCACCCCCACGGATTTGCGAACTCGCTCAACTTCAACCTCTCGTGGGTCAATACCGTGCGCCCGCTGCCATAGCACGGCTCCAAATTTCCCCATCCGCTGTATCAAGGCTGTTTGGTCGCAAGCCTGGATATCTGCGCAGGTGAAAAGATTCCATTCGTGCAATTTCGTCAGTGTGACTCGCCCCACACCAGGAATCGACTGCAAAGGGAGGTCACGGACAAAGTCATCGACCTGATCTGGCGCCACGACACAAATACCATCGGGTTTGTTTTTGTCTGACGCGACTTTAGCAACAAACTTCACCGGTGCCACGCCCGCGGAGGCAGTTAACGCTAATTCATGCCGAATGTCTCGCCGGATGGCTTCGGCTATTAAGGTCGCAGAATTTTGATAACATTGCGTTTCAGAGACATCGAGATAGGCTTCGTCAAGGGAAAGCGGTTCTATGGTATCAGTGTAGCGGTGAAAGATAGCATGAAGCTGCTGAGACACTCGGCGGTATTTACCCATGTCGCCGCGCATGACGGTTAGCCCAGGGCATAGTTTGAGGGCTTGGGCCGTCGCCATCGCCGAGCGGATCCCAAATCGGCGCGCCGGATAATTACAAGTGGCGATGACACCTCGTCCATTCGCAGACCCACCAATCGCTAAGGGAATGGTTTGCAACGCAGGGTTATCGCGCATTTCGACGGCCGCATAAAAACAGTCCATATCGATATGGATGATTTTCTTGCTCGCACGGCCGGTTATTGAGCTGGTCATTATGCTGCGTCGCTAAAAAGCCCATCGGTGGCGATCACCACGATGGGCATTGTCCCTAGATTATTTGGTTTTTCTTCCATTCACGCGTTTTTTCTGCGCGGTCTTCTCGCTTTTTCCGCGCATCGCATGGCTCTGGGCAGTCACACTCTTTCTCGATACCGACGGCCCCCAAGCCGCCACAGCTACCACTGATGGTTTTCTGCTGCACAATGTAACCAATCGCCATACCGGCAATGACGAGTACAAAGACAGCAAAGGTGATAAGAAAAACTGACATAATTGCTCACCTACTTTTAGTCGTCACGCTCAGCGAGATAACGCTGAGCGCTAGTTCCACGCCTGATGCGTGTAATAAACGCCAGTGCGTGACGCACTAACGGTTTAGATACGGTTTAAAGGCCTCTGACGCCATTTCTTTATACCCGTCATCGGTTTTGACCACCATAAATGCGGGAATATCCGCTTGGTTGGCCAGCGCCATGGCCTTTTCTGGCCCCAACACCATAAAACCCGTCGCTAAGCCATCCGCGGTCATGCAAGACGGATCAAGCACAGTGACGGACACGAGGTGATGATTAATGGGTCGTCCTGTTTTGGGGTCGATAATGTGCGAATAACGTACACCATCTTGCTCAAAATAGTTACGGTAATCGCCAGACGTGGCGACGGCCATATCACCGGGCTGAATGATCTCTTGCACAGATTGCGCGCCAGCACTGGGTTTTTCAATGGCAATCCGCCACGGGTTTTGATCTTGATTGACACCCTTTAATTGTAACTCACCACCAATCTCAACCAAATAATTATCGAGCCCAAGCGACCCTAGATAATTGGCGACCACATCGACGCCATACCCTTTGGCAATGGTCGATAAGTCGACGTATAAATCAGGATGGGTTTTGGTAAGGGTGTTATCCTCAACCTGTAAATGCGACAACCCAACCCTTTCCATGCGAGAGGCGATGTCTTTGTCGCTCGGAATATTCTCGGGGCGTTTCTCTGGCCCAAAGCTCCATAAGTTCACCAATGGGCCGACGGTGACATCTAACGCCCCTTGAGTGAACGTATTCAGCCGTATCGCCTCTTTTACTACCGTTGCGGTTGCGGGTGATACGTCCATTGGTATATCCGCTTTCTGCTGATTGAACTGGCTTAATTCGGAGTCGGTACGATACGTCGACATCTGATCGTTAACCGTTTCCAAACGCGCATCAATCTCAGCTTGAACCTTATCTTGAGATGGGGTGTTCTCTGTGGCGATATACTTCACCGAGTAGTATGTTCCCATGGTCTCACCGGTCAGATGCACCAACTCAGGGGCACGGTCGCAACCGAGTAATCCCACAATCAGCGCAAATACCCATGCACAGCGTAACCATAACGTCTTCATAGCAGTGTCCTTGGACATCAGTTTCATACGTAAAAATGGCTGGCCCATAGGCCAGCCATTAAGCGGTAAGGTAGACTGTCGGTGTTTACCCGCCGAAATCATCCAACATGATGTTTTCGTCTTCGACACCCAGGTCTTTAAGCAAACCAATCACGGCGGCGTTCATCATCGGCGGCCCACACATGTAGTACTCACAATCTTCTGGCGCTTCATGATCTTTCAAATAGTTTTCATAAAGCACATTGTGAATAAAGCCCGTGTCCCCTTCCCAGTTATCTTCTGGAAGCGGATCCGATAGCGCACAGTGCCACTCAAAGTTATCGTTTTGCTCTTGGAGCATATCGAAATCTTCGACGTAGAACATTTCTCGCTTCGAGCGCGCCCCATACCAGAAGGTGATCTTACGGTCGGTATTCAGACGTTTAAGCTGGTCAAAGATGTGTGAACGCATTGGCGCYATACCGGCACCACCACCCACAAACACCATCTCCGCATCGGTGTCTTTAGCAAAGAACTCACCGAATGGGCCTGAGATTGTGCACTTGTCGCCTGGCTTAAGTGACCAAATATAAGATGACATCTGACCCGGTGGCACATCAGGATTACGTGGTGGTGGTGTTGCCACACGCACGTTCAGCATGATAATGCCTTCTTCTTCTGGGTAGTTAGCCATCGAGTACGCACGAATGATCTCTTCATCCACCTTCGACTCATAGCGGAAAAGATTAAACTTCTCCCAGTCTTCACGGTATTCCTCAGGAATATCAAAATCTGCGTATTTGATGTGATGCGGTGGCGCTTCAATCTGAATATAACCGCCGGCTCGGAAGGGAACCGACTCACCATCAGGGATGCGCAGTTTAAGCTCTTTGATGAAGGTGGCTTCGTTATCGTTGGAGATAACTTCACATTCCCACTTCTTCACACCAAAAATTTCTTCCGGCAGCTCAATTTTCATGTCTTGTTTTATTGCCACCTGACATGAAAGACGCTCACCTTCACGCGCTTCGCCTTTGGTGATGTGGTCAAGCTCGGTTGGCAGAATATCACCACCCCCTTCTTTAATTTTCACGCGACATTGACCGCATGAACCACCGCCACCACAGGCAGACGATACAAACACACCAGCACCGGCCAGTGCGCCAAGCAGCTTGCCACCTGGCTGAGTCACGATCGCTTTTTCAGGATCGTCATTGATATCAATTGTGACGTCTCCGGTTGGTACCAGCTTGGATTTAGCGAATAAAATCACCAATACCAGCGCCAGCACAATCAGAGTAAACATCACTACACCAAGAATAATGTCCATTGACTATTCCTTTTCTCGCAGTTTACCCGGCTTACAGTTGCACACCAGAGAAAGACATAAAGCCCAATGCCATCAGGCCAACGGAGATAAAGGTGATCCCCAATCCCCGCAGTGCTGGCGGCACGTCTGAATACTTCATTTTCTCACGGATACCCGCAAGGGCGACGATGGCTAACATCCAGCCCACCCCAGAGCCGAAGCCGTATACGACTGACTCTGCGAAGTTGTAATCACGCTGTACCATGAATGATACGCCGCCAAAGATGGCACAGTTCACCGTGATCAACGGCAGGAAGATACCTAACGCGTTATAAAGTGGCGGGAAGAAGCGATCTAATGTCATTTCCAAAATCTGAACCAATGCGGCGATAACACCGATAAAGGTCACAAAGTTGAGAAAGCTAAGATCGATCCCTTTCACCAGTGCATCTTCACGTAGGATCAGGTTATAGACCAAATTGTTCACCGGTACCGCGATAGTCAATACCACCACCACGGCGACACCGAGGCCGAACGCTGTTTTTACTTTCTTGGACACCGCCAAAAACGTACACATGCCGAGGAAGAATGCCAGCGCCATGTTCTCAATAAAGATTGAGCGCACCAGCAGGCTCAAATAATGTTCCATGTGCTGTTACTCCTTCGCTTCAACTTGTTCGGGTTTGAAGGTACGCACAATCCAAATCAAAAAGCCGATTAGGAAGAACGCAGATGGGGCCAGCAACATCATACCGTTTGGCTGATACCAACCCCCTTCACTGACCACAGGCAGAATAGACACGCCAAAGACAGAGCCTGAGCCAAGCAGCTCTCGGAAGAAGGCAACCGTCATCAACACGAAGCCATAACCTAATGCGTTACCCAAACCATCGATAAATGACGGCAGCGGCGACGATTTCATCGCATAGGCTTCTGCGCGCCCCATCACGATACAGTTAGTGATGATCAGCCCCACGAAGACCGAAAGCTGCTTAGAGATGTCATAAACAAACGCTTTAAGCGTTTCGTCAACCACAATAACCAATGACGCGATGATCGCCATTTGCACGATGATACGTACGCTATTCGGTATATGGTTGCGGATCAGCGATACGAACAAGTTAGACATCGCGGTAACGAACATCACCGCCAAGGTCATAACAAACGCCGTCTGCATCTGCGTGGTCACCGCGAGTGCCGAACATACACCGAGGACCTGAAGGCCAATCGGGTTATTGTCTAACACCGGCGACAGCAGGTTTTTCTTCAGTTCTTTCGTTTCAGCCATTGCTCAGGCCTCCCTCTCGAACTTTTGCTAAGAATGGACCAAAGCCCAAATCACCTAGCCAGAAATCAAATTGTTTCTCGACACCGTTACTGGTCAAGGTTGCGCCCGATAGCGCGTCAATACCATGCTCGCTATCACTCGGTGCACCACCTTTAACCACCTTTATAGCAGGCTCGCCTTGTTCGTTAAATAGCTTTTTGCCATCCCACTTCGCGCGCCATTTCGGGTTTTCAACTTCGCCACCCAAGCCCGGGGTTTCCCCTTGCTCATAATAGACGATGTCAGCCACCGTATTGCCATCAGACTCGACCGCAACAAATGCATACATCATGCTCCAAAGACCCGAGCCTTTCACTGGCAGGATCAGGCGTTGCAAGTCACCTGAGTCGTTTTTCACCAAGTAGATCTTCGCAATATCGGCACGACGGCCAAAACCAGCGACATTTTCGTCACCACTTAGCTTTTTCGACATCCCAGGGTCTTTAGCGGCTTCACGCTGGTCATAGTCTGCGACGTCTTCGACACTGGCCGCGTCGGGGCCGACAAAGTCGCCTTTCTCTAAGCTAACCAGACGCGGTTCAATGTACTTGTTATAAGCATCATTGATCGCACTCTTACCGCCCGACACCTCAATGCCAGCGACCGAGAGGATGTTCTTCTGTACGTCGAGCTTTGCGTTCATCTGCTGCAAAGGACGTAACGCTACCGCTGCACCGGATACCACGATTGAGCATACCAAGCTCAACGCGATAACAACGATCAGCGTCTTCTTAATACTATCGTTACTACTTGCCATTACGAGCCAGTCTCCGTTTGATGTTGCCCTGAATCACCAAGTTATCGAACAATGGTGCAAACAGGTTAGCGAACAGGATCGCCAGCATCATGCCTTCAGGGTATGCTGGGTTAACCACGCGAATGATCACTGCCATGGCACCGATCAATGCGCCGTACCACCATTTCGCTTTATTGGTAAACGCGGCCGAAACGGGATCCGTTGCCATAAACATCATGCCGAACGCAAAGCCACCTAGAACCAAGTGCCAGTAGAAAGGCATGCTAAACATCGGGTTAGTGTCGGAACCAATCAGGTTAAACAGAGTTGCCGCCACCGCCATACCGACGAATGTACCCAAGATGATACGCCACGAGGCAATGCGCATGTATACCAAGGCCGCGCCACCAATCAAGATAGCAAGGGTTGATACTTCACCGATAGAGCCAGGGATATTACCGATAAAGGCATCCATCCAAGACATCGCTTGCCCGGAGACATTGTGTTGCAACGCGCCTTCACCGCCGGCGTACCATTGGCTCAATGCCGTTGCGCCTGAGTAACCGTCTGCGGCTGTCCACACTAGATTGCCAGAGATCTGCGCTGGATAAGCAAAGAACAAGAACGCACGCCCCGCAAGCGCAGGGTTCAAGAAGTTACGTCCAGTTCCCCCGAAGATCTCTTTTGCAACCACCACACCAAAGGTGATACCCAGTGCAGCCTGCCACAATGGCAAGGTTGGCGGCACGATCAGTGCAAAGAGAATCGAGGTGACGAAGAAACCTTCGTTGACTTCATGCTTACGCACGATGCAGAACAGTACTTCCCAAAAACCACCCACAATAAATACGGTGGCATAAATAGGCAGGAAGTAGGTAGCACCTAAAATGGTTTTGGTTCCCCACCCGGCAGCGGATAGCGGCCCCGCAATCGACTCGGTGAGCCAATAATGCCAGTTACCACTGATCACCTGCGCCAGTTGGTCACCAGAATATAAATCCATCAATCCCATGATGGCTTGGTTACCTGTGTTATACATGCCCCAGAACATCGCGGGGAACACAGCAAACCACACCATGATCATGATGCGTTTCAAATCGATGCTGTCACGCACGTGCGCGCCGGCTTTGGTCACCATACCCGGGGTGTACAAAATGGTGGCAACCGCTTCGTACAGTGCAAACCATTTTTCATGTTTGCCGCCTGGCTCAAAGTGTGGCTCGATTTGCTCTAGAAAATTTTTAAGGCTCATCAGTTACCCTTCCTTCTCAATCTTTTCTAGGCTCTCGCGGAGCATTGGACCGTACTCGTACTTGCCTGGGCAGACAAAAGTACAAAGGGCCAAATCTTCAGGATCTAACTCCAGCGCGCCCAGCTGTTGCATGCTATCTGTATCGCCAGCACAGATATCACGCAGCAGCATTGTTGGCTCGATATCTAGTGGCATTACTCGCTCATAATTACCGATTGGTACCATGGAACGATCACTGCCATTGGTCGAGGTGGTCAAATTGAAAAGTTGGCCTTTGAATAGATGGCCAAGGTAGGCGCGCGTCACTGAGAAGCGGTTTTTACCTGGCGACAACCAACCAAACAGCTCTTTCTCGTTGCCTTCACGCAATACAGACACTTGCAAGTGGAAGCGGCCCAAGTAAGCATGCGGACCAGACGCTTTGGTTCCCGACAGCACTGAGCCAGAAATAACACGGCTTTCACCCGCCATCAGCTCGCCATCAGTCAGCTCGTCAAGGTTTGCGCCTAGCTGCGTGCGTACCAAGCGTGGCTTGTTAACCATCGGGCCTGCCAATGACACCACACGATCAGCGTTGATTTCACCGGTAAGGAACAAGTGGCCAAACGCAATCACATCTTGGTAGTTAAGATGCCACACCTTTTTCTCCATGCTTGCTGAGCGCAAGTGGTGGATATGGGTGCCCACTAAGCCTGCTGGGTGAGGGCCAGCAAAGACATGTTGTTCAACGTTAGATTGCTGACTGGTGGGTAACTCTACATTCGCCTTACAAACAAACACTTGCTTGTCAGTTAAGCGAGAGAGTACATCAAGACCTGCAACGAATGCCTCTTTTTGCTCATCAATGATCACTTTCGGATCCGCGGCGAGCGGATTGGTGTCCATTGCATTCACAAAAATGGCTTCCGGCACGGCATCAATCGCGGGCGAACGGCTGAACGGGCGCGTGCGGAGCGCTGTCCACATCCCCGACTCAACCAATTGGTCCACCACCGCTTGGCGCTCAAGAGAGGCCAGTTGCGACGCTTCATACTTGTTGAATGTGACTTGCTCGTTACCATCGACTTCAATGACGACAGACTGAAGAACACGTTTGGCACCGCGGTTGACTTCAACCACTTTACCGGCTGCGGGAGCAGTAAATACCACACCAGGGTTTTTCTTATCTTCGAAAAGGCCCTGGCCTTTTTTCACCACATCACCCACTCGCACATGCATTGTGGGGCGCATTCCAACGTACTCTTCGCCAAGCAAGGCGACTTTCTTGACAGCTGGGCCATCATTTATCACCTGAGCAGGAGTCCCAGCAATGGGGATATCCAAACCCTTTTTTATTGTAATCATACGCACTTGCACTACATTAACGGGAAAAAGAATTCTGTTATTGCGCAGTTAAAGACACGACTTTCGACTGTATGGTGGCCTGAGGGCGCACCGTCGCAACATCCTGCTAACCATGACGTTACACAAAGGTAGCCTAGGTTAGTCTTTAAGCACGGCATTCTATCACTAACCCCAGTATTGATTCTATGGGTATTGTCACTAGGGCGTGGCAATTATGCATACCTGTACAAACAATGCTCGTTGTAAGCTCACAGTTTTACTGTTGTTTTTTTGCTCGCCTTAAGGTGACGGTCACCGACCCCACGCTGTTCGCGTGGTGCGCCAAGCGCCGCGTTGATACCCACCCCACCAGCGACTTTATGTAAGAATTTGTTGCCATAACGTGAAGAATCAACACGCCTAAGCACATCGGCTCACCCTTATTTTACACCACCCCCGCGGCAGGCTGGCGAGTCTGGCGCATTTGCCTGCTCTTGCCACTCTTCTGGGGTGTAAGTATGGATAGCCAATGCATGAATATCATTGGCAAGCTCGTCCGCCAAGGTGGTATTGATCGCACGATGCCGCTGTATTAAACGCTTACCTGCAAACTCATCTGACACCACGACAACCTTGAAATGGCTCTCTGACCCTTCTGGTACATTGTGCATATCGCTTTCATTGCGAACATCAAGATGAACGGGCGTAAAAGCCTGTGTCAGTTTCTCTGTAATTTGCGTTTGAATTTTCATGGCTTCCCCAACCTAACAAGGGCAAGTTGCCCAGATTTTAGTCGTTATCGATAAAATTGCGAATTCAATAGCCTGATCACGCCATCATTGATGGCATACCCATCGAGTTTGAATTGCAGTTGTGGTGTGAGTGCGACAATATACGCAGTCAGTGACCTCTGACGCAAACACTCCCATGAAAACAGAACTTGTAATCTCAAGCGACGAATCTCCCCTGACACTACACCGCTACCCGCGCCGAAAAAATGAAACGCTTCAAGCCTTTGATGCAGCCGATGAATATATCATTGAGCACGCCAACACCTGGCAACTTGAGGCAGGCAATCGGGTTTTAATTCTCAATGATCAATTTGGCGCGTTGAGTTGTTGGGCATGCTCGCAAGGTTATGACGTCATTCAAATCAGCGATTCTGTGGTGTCACAGCAAGCGACCCTCGCGAACCTTCGCCAAAACCAGCTTTCAGACATTACGCTGCTTAAGAGTACGGAACCACTGCCTAAACAGTTTGATGCGGTGATCATGCGAGTGCCTAAAAGCAGCAAAATGTTGGCATGGCAGCTCCAGCAACTGGCGTCTGTAACGACACCGGCCACACGCATCCTCGCCGGAGACAAGGCAAAAGCGATCCATACCTCTACGCTGAATCAGTTTGAGCACTGGCTTGGGGCAACCACCACCTMGTTGGCAAAGAAAAAAGCACGCTTGATTTTTTCTACCGCTAACGCCCTCCCCCAACAGCCCACCGAGCCACTTAGCTATGTCGATGTGCCTGAGTTTTCCATGTGCTTGGCTAATTGGCCCAATGTGTTTTCCGCCAAAAAGCTGGATATCGCGGCTTACTTAATGCTTCCGCAAATCCCAAGCTCGGACGAAGAAAAAAATATTCTGGATTTAGGTTGTGGGAATGGTGTGCTTGCCCTGCAGGCGGCACGTAACAACCCAAAGGCATACATTTATGCAGTCGACGAGAGCCATATGGCCATCGCCAGTGCCCAACACAACCTTGAAAGCCATGATATTGACTCACAACGTTTCCAATGTGAAGCACGAGATTGCTTGACCGATTTTAACCACACAGATATTGATCTTGTGTTGTGTAACCCGCCCTTTCACCAGCAACAAACCATCACTGATCACATTGCTTGGCAAATGTTTTGTGACGCAAAACGTGTTCTGACTACGAATGGCGCGCTTTTAGTGATTGGCAATCGTCATCTTGGCTATCATACTAAGCTAAAACGTCTTTTTGGTAACGTGACTGTCGTTGCGTCAAATAAAAAATTCGTTATTCTCAAGGCAGTCAACGCCCAATTTTAACAAAAGGATGCTGAACCCCATGAAGAAACTGATTATTGCCGCCGCTGTGTTAGTCCTAGCGGGCTGCTCAACACCTCGCGAGCCACAACTAACCATTGCACCGTCTCCAGCGTCATCCAATCAGCAGCAGGTCAACAACCTTCCTGTGGTGGTAAAGAGTAAGGACTTACGGACAGCTCAGTTCGTTGCGGTGATTGATAGCGGTCGCTCCAATGTTAAGCCGCTGCATGCCACCCAAAACTTGCGCGTTGTCCTTGAAGATACCCTCTCACGCCAGCTTTCAGCACAAGGGTTCCGTGTCGTCGCAAATGGCCCGGGCATGCTCCGCCTCGATATTCTTGACGCCTTAGTTCGTGTTAAGCACACGGTATTCAAGCACGATATGGAAGCGTCAGTGCAACTGCAGCTAGTCGCTGAATCCCCGGATGGTCGCTTTGTAAAACGTTACACCGGCAAATCAACCCAGAGCGGCGTTAGCAGCGCTTCGCCCGACGATATCGAAATGGCATTAAACAACCTGCTAGAAGCTGTCTTGCAAGACATTGCCAACGATGAGCAGCTACTTGATCACATGAAAGCGCACTTTTGATCATGAAAATATGGGCACTTTTAGGGATACTTGCACTGGTGGTGGCGCCAGTGCAAGCCAGGGTGATGGTCGCTGTTGAAACGACCCAGGGAGACTTTGTCTTGCAACTTAACGAGGATAAAGCTCCCAAGACTGTCAGCAATTTTTTACGCTATGTCGATGACGGCAGCTATGTCGGCACTCAATTTCATCGGGTGATCCCACGTTTTGTGGTGCAAGGAGGCGGATTTGATCAAGACCTCAATCGTCGCCCCACGTATGAACCTGTTGATAATGAATCACGTAATGGTCTACGTAACCGTCGTGCTACCATCGCGATGGCCAGAACCCAAGACCCGGACTCTGCCACCCGCCAGTTCTACATCAATGTCAGTGATAATGGTTTCTTAGATGCAACCCCCAATAAGCTGGGGTACACGGTGTTTGGCCGCGTCGTGGAAGGGTTTAATACTATCCTGACCATCACCGAGCAGCCAACCGTTACTATCCCCAGCAAACGGATGCAGGATGTGCCGCAACAACCGATTATTATTACTGCTATCAATCGTGTTTCAACTCCCTAGTCTTTAAGTAGGCCACCTTATTATGCAGTCATCCAAGCTAAAAACGACCTTGGCGGCCTACGCCGACCGTCGCCTGCTCTTTGTTTTTTTAATGGGGTGCTGTAGTGGTTTCCCTTGGGTATTAATTGGCTCCAACTTAAATGGTTGGCTGGCCGATGAGGGGTTATCGCGCACGGCTATTGGCCTTTTTGGCTCAGTGTTCGTGCTTTACGCCGTTAACTTTTTGTGGGCCCCCCTGCTGGATAGGCTTAAGATCCCGGTACTGAATGAAAAGCTTGGCCATCGCCGCAGCTGGATTGTGGTGACACAATCACTGATGCTTGTCGCCACCTTGGCCTTGTCTCGCGTTAACATGCAAGGCCTGCAAGCGATTGATCCCTGGATCACCACCCTTGTCCTTTCGTCATTGATTTTTTCTATCGCCCTCGCGTCGGCCACACAAGACATTGCCATTGATGCCTTCCGTATCGATAACTTCGCCGAGCACGAAACCGAGAAGTTCCCGCTCGCTTCGGCGATGTCGGTCATTGGTTGGTGGACAGGCTATTCTGTGCCTGGCTATATCGGCTTTATCAATGCCGATGCCATCGGGTGGAACCAAGTTTATGTGATTATGGCCGGATTTGTCGGCTTAATGATTCTCGCCACCCTGTATGTCAAAGAGCCTGCCAGTGATCGGGAACAGCGCCAAGACAAGGCCACCAAACATTACCTCAACCAAGGCTACAGCGGCTTCCAAGCCTGGTTTGCCGTGACGGTGGTGGAACCTTTTGCCGAGTTCTTTCGTCGCAACGGGATTAAGGTAGCCCTTACGCTGCTGTTATTTGTGTTTTTGTTTAAACTGGGCGAGGCCTTTCTCGGTCGCATGTCGATCGTGTTTTACAAAGATGTCGGCTTTACCAATGAGCAAATTGGGTATTACTCCAAGCTGGTCGGCTGGGGGCTCACCGTGGTTTACACCTTAATAGGCAGCTACATCAACCTGCGCTTTGGCGTGATTAAAGGGCTGTTTATTGGTGGGGTCGCCATGGCATCCAGCAACCTTATGTTCGCCTGGATTGCCGTGGTCGGCCCCAACGAGCATCTGCTATTAGGGGCCATCCTGGTAGACAACTTTACCTCGGCTTTTGCCACTATTGCGTTTGTCTCCTTTTTAACCTTCTTGACCGGCCGTGCGTTCTCGGCCACTCAATATGCGCTACTCGCGTCTTTGGGGAACTTAGGTCGAACCACAGTTGCATCGTTTAGTGGCATGATGGTCGACTGGCTCGATAGCTGGTCAACATTTTTCGTAATAACCGCATTAATGGTGATCCCAGGACTAGTCATGCTGCTCTACATTGGCAGACAGTTTCGCCAACCGCCGTCACAAAATGATAAGCATGCTAGACACTGCCTAGATTCTCGTCGCGACTAACCCTGACATATCACAGTGGAGTGCAAAATTTTGCGCGCCGCTGTGAGTGTTTTAGTAACAAAGATCACATAAAACTGTCATGCAACCCTTTACAAACCGCCTCTGATCACAGCCTATTTTTGTGTCTATGTTTATTACATTCTTTATCGTGAACTTAATCAATATACTGCCTCTGTCCCATGCGCACTGCGCAACAACAAGACCCAGCAGAGGCAGTCACTATGAAAAAATCCCTACTCGCACTCGCCGTTATCGCCGCTAGCAGCGCATCCGTTGCTAACGCCGCCGATTACTCAGATGACATTTACAAAAATGATCACAAATGGCTTCAGTTTAACGCCATGTATGCCATTAACGAAAAGCCGCAATTTGGTGATGACACCGATAAAGACCATAACTATCTAGAAATGGAGTTTGGCGGCCGTAAAGGCGTGGTCGATCTCTATGGTTATGTGGATATTTTTGACTTGGGTGAAGACGACAGTGATAACAACAATAAAAAAGGTGCAGATAAAACCTTTATGAAGTTGGCACCGCGCTTCTCAATTGATGGCATCACCGGGCAGGATTTGTCATTTGGCCCTGTACAAGAAGTCTACTTCTCGACCCTATTTAACTGGGGAGGTGGTAATGGGAAGCCATTTGATAGTACTAACAACTCGTTCTGGGGTGTCGGTGCTGATGTTGAGCTGCCATGGTTTGGCAAAGTGGGCATGAACCTCTATGGCTTGTATGACATCAATAACAAAGACTGGAATGGCTATCAGTTCTCGACCAACTGGTTTAAACCTTTCCACTTTTTCGACAACGGTAGCTTCCTGTCTTACCAAGGTTATATCGACTACCAATTCGGTGCCGACGATACCTTTAAAGGCAACAACCAAGCGACCCATGGCGGCGCGATGTTTAACGGCCTGTATTGGCACTCAGATAACTACGCCCTCGGTTATGGTCTGAAAGCCTATAATGATGTTTATCTCTTTGAAGATGGTAATGCCAACAACTCTGTAGGTGCTGTCGCCGACAGCTCAGGTATTTCTCACTACCTTAGCGCGACCTACAAATTCTAATCCTATCCAGCGCCGGTCCCTGCCGGCGCTGTGCTCCCCGCCTTATATTGTCTATGATACACTGGCCTTTTCATCGATAGGCAAGTGTCATGCGGATCACCTTGATAGGCGCAGGTGCGATCGGCACCTTATGGGCGGTCAAATTAAGCCAAGCGGGTCATCACGTTCATCTTATCACGCGCGATGGCGCTGATAAGCGGGCGCTGAACCTTGACGATACCTCCCTTACTTTGCCCGCCAACCAACCAGACTTACTGCGTTATAGTGATCTTTGGCTGGTTTGCACCAAAGCCTATGACGTGCAAGCCTCCTTAACCCCGTGCGTTGCTCATCTTGAGCCGGAAACCATGGTGATGTTGATGCATAACGGCATGGGACCTCATCAATGGCTCATTGATACCCTACCTGCCAGCCAGCCGCTGCTGCTTGCGACCACCTCACAAGGCGTGTTTCGCGCGGAAACAGGCGAGTATCGGCACACGGGCAATGGGCCCACAGCGCTCGGGGCAGGTAACCAAGCCGGTGAAGCCTGTCAGTTTCTCGCCGATGTCTTGGATCATGCCCTACCGGCAGTAACCTGGCAGAGCGATATCCTGGAATCGCTGTGGTATAAACTGGCGGTCAATAGTGTCATCAACCCGCTTACCGCCTTACATGGGATAAAAAACGGTGAGTTGCTCAAACGAGACTATGCGCCAATCATTGATGCGCTATGCCAAGAATTAGCCACTGTAATGCGGGCGGAGCGGATACTTGCCTCGGCTACCGAAGTACGTCAACGTGTGGAAACGGTCGCCAAGGCAACCGCAGACAACTACTCTTCAATGAATCGCGATGTATTTTACCGTCGCCCGACCGAGCTGGCGTATATTACGGGCTATGTGCTGCAACGCGCCCAAGCACACCAGATTTCAACCCCACACCACCAGCAGCTACACCAAGCCGTTCAACAAGTGGAGAGATAAGGAATCATCATGAGTGATAAACGCATCCTGATTTGTATGGCCAATGGCACAGAAGAAATGGAAGCCGTGACTGCCATTGATGTGATGAAACGTGCCGGCTTCAATGTCATCGTGGCCAGCGCCGATCCCGAAGGCGATCTCACGCTAACCTGTTCACGTGGCGTCAAGCTAGTTTGCGACGCAGCACTGGCAACAGTCGCCGACCAGCCTTTTGACTGTGTGATCTTACCCGGTGGTATCGAGGGCGCCCAGTGCTTAGGAGAAAGTAACCTGATCACCGAGATCATCAAACAGCAGCAGAGCGACAATGCGTGGGTGGCTGCCATTTGTGCCGCACCGGCGTTAGTGCTACAACGCCACCAGCTATTCCCGCAGTCACACATGAGCTGTCACCCCAGCGTCAGCGATCAGATCCCAGCGCAATGGCTAAGCCGCCGCCGCGTGATGACCGACTATGACCATCGTTTGATTACCAGCCAGGGGCCTGGCTCGGCAATGGAGTTCGCGATCGAAGTCGTTCACGTACTCGGCGGCAAAGCATTGGCTTGGCAAGTGGCGGAGCCGATGATGCCTCTTCCTCAACTGCACTATGAGAAAAAGTTTACAGAAAGCTAGATTTACGCGAGGCTTAAACGCAAACAGGCAGCCAAATGGCTGCCTGTCTTTTTACTTCGGTAAGCCACTCGGCCTATACCCGATACACTTTCACGTTCTCAAAGCCCATATCTTTAAGATACAGCGCTTGCAAACGACTCATTACCCCTCGCTCGCAATAGAGCAAATAGGTTTTCGTTTGGTCAAGGTCGCCAAACTGGGTCGCCAATTTGAAGAAAGGAATGTGCACCACATCAACGCCTTCAATCTCAAGCGGCTTATCTTCTTGCTCTTCTCGACTGCGGATATCCAGCACCACTGCGCCTTTCTCAACCTCCTTAACCAGCTCCGCTTCCGGCGCTTTTTCTTGGCTCAAGGCTTCGATATCACGGATATCCATCACAGTCGCGTTGTCGACCACTTGCTCAAGCAGACGAAAATCAAACTTGGCTTCTTCGTGTTCAAGCTTGGCTTTTTCCGCTTTCACCGTTGGCTTTTTGGAAATCACGCCACAATACTCAGGCATGGTTTTAGCGAAATCTTCTGTGCCAATTTTACGCGCCGTTTGAATAATGTCTTCTTTGTCCCAGTTAATCAGTGGACGCAAGATCAAGCTATCAGTGACGTTATCAATCATGCGCAGATTGGTGAGCGTTTGGCTAGACACCTGCCCCAATGCTTCGCCGGTCACCAGTGCTTGAATACCAAACCGTTTTGCCACCATGGCCGCCGCCCGCATAAACATACGCTTCAACACCACGCCCATTTGCGCGCTATCGATATTTTCCAAGATGCTATTGACGACCGGCTCAAAATCAATCGAAATAAACTTCACTTTGGCCGATGAGCCAAATTTGTTCCAAAGGTAATGAGACACCTGCTGCACACCCGTTTCATGCGATTTACCACCCAGATTAAAGAAGCAGTAGTGCACTTTACTGCCACGTTTAATGTGCAAATAACTGGAAACGCCTGAATCGAACCCGCCAGAGATCAAGCTCAATACATCTTCTTGTGTACCGAGTGGGAAGCCCCCTAAACCTGCGTGACGATGTTTCACCACGTTGAGCTTATCGTGATCGACCTCCATCATCACGGTGACATCCGGTTTTTTCAGTTGCACACTGGCCGACGGCACGGCTTGGTTTAGTCCTCCACCGACATAGCGCTCCAGATCGATAGAGGTAAAGTCATGCTGCCCACGACGCTTAGCGCGCACACAAAAGGTCTTCCCTTCGATTTGGTGACGCACACCGGCCAAAGTAAGCTCATAGATATGGTGTAAATCGTTAAACAGAGTTTGCTCAACCTCAAGCACGGTTTGCACTCCTGGTGTGTTGGTTAACAMATCCAGAACCAGTTGGCGCTCGTTAGGTTGTTTTAACGTCACCTCAATGTGATCCCGACGGTTATATACCGCCGTATTATCAGTCCGACGCTTTAAAATATTACGAATATTGCATTCGAGGATTTTTGTAAAACGCTTTCTGACTGACTCACTTTTGACGATCACCTCAGGGTGAATTTTAACGATAAACTTCATAACCGGTTCGATACAGCTGGGAACAAAGCCGCGGATTATACAATAACCAGGCTGCCGCTGAAACCGGCCATTTTCACGTCTGAAGAAAGAAGAAGTGCTCGGCGATAACTTGTCTTTACCCACAATCAGTTATCGCCGAGAGACAGGACTAAGGTGCGTTTTGTGGCGCATTCTCGCTAGAGATTTCATCCGAGAAGGTGGGTTTTCCTTGTATCACAGCGATTTCCACACGCCGGTTTGACGCACGGTTTTCCGGAGAATTGTTCGGCGCACGCGGCTTGGTATCCGCTAATCCTTCCACTTTCATACGTAAATGGTTAAAACCAGGGACTTTTTCCATCTCCTGCGCCACTGACACCGCACGCTGTGCCGAAAGATCCCAGTTCGAGCGATAAAGCTCCGACTCCAAAGGTGTGCTATCGGTATGCCCTGAGACCTTGATTTCTCCCGGCACATCTTTTACCAACTGCGCAATTTGACGCACCATGGGCCGGAACTTGGGTTGAAGAAACGCAGAGTTTTGTGGGAAAGCGCCCTTTTCTCGGATCCTTATCACCAACTGTTGCCCTAAGTTCTCGACTTCAACCGCCCCCTCATCGATTTCGCGTTGCAACGCTTGCATCAACGCCTTTTGCAGCTGCTCAAGTTGCTGCTGCATTCTCTGCTGCTCCAATTGTGACGCCACTTGGGCACTGGTGCCGCCTTCCTTATCTGACGTGTTGCGTTGCGAGCCGCCGGACCGATCATCCTCGCCCTCTTGAAAATCCAAGGTGCGCTGCGTCATATCAATGGTTTGCTGCATGATCACTTCAATCGGCGTCGGCTCAGGACGACCCGGACGAAACTCTTGCGCGATCACACTGGTTCCTTTAGGAATGTCTTTCACCTCGAGCACATTTTGTACCCCAAAAGCGAACTTCATTGACCCAGCAATTTGCTTAAACTTAAGCACATCCATCTCTGAAAATGACAACAGAAGGACGAAAAAGCACATAAGAAGCGACATCAAGTCCGCAAACGTCCCCATCCACGGCGGTAAGCCGGGAGGCGGGCATTTGCATTCCTCTTCTTCTTGCTGTTGTGCCATGAAGACTCCTTACTTCTCGCTCGCTGAGGCCTACGTCTCAGACCGATTAATTATCGACATCCACCTCACGCTTACCTTCATTGAGGTAGTTTTTCAAAAAGCCATCAATGACACGCGGGTTTTGTCCATCTTGAATCGCGAGTAAGCCGTCCATGATCAAACGCCGATTCAATTTTTCTTGCTCCTTACGCAGCGCCAGCTTGTTGGCGATGGGGGTCGCCACCATGTTCGCCAACATCGCACCGTACATGGTGGTCAACAAGGCGACCGCCATTGCTGGCCCAATCGCCTTTGGGTCATCCATATTCGACAACATGGCGACCAGCCCAATCAAGGTCCCGATCATCCCCATCGCGGGTGCCACGTCCGCCAAGGCATTATAAAAGCCAATGCCATGGTCGTGCCGCTCCTCGGTAAGGTTAATGTCTTTGTGTAATGTGGCACGGACCACATCGGCATCATGACCATCGACGAGCAAGTCCACGCCCTTTTGCATAAACGAGTTGCTCACTTCCATTTCTTCGAGGGCGAGAAATCCGCCTTTACGCGCCGCATCGGCCATTTCAATAATCTTGGCAATCAAGTCCTCTGGGTCATCGGATTTGAACATGAATGCCTTGCCTGCAATTTTAAAACTGCCAAAGAATTGCCCCATGGTGTACTTGGTGAGAACCACAAATAGGCTCCCCCCGAGTACGATCAGCACCGATGGCACGTCAAAATACATGTTCATGGTGCCGCCCAACAGCATCGCCATTATTACGAATGCAAACGAGCCGAGAATGCCGATGAGCGTCGCTATATCCACGTCAGTCTCCCTTAAATTACGTCAAGTCATTGTTTTTCATTTTTTAGGGTATTGGTTATATCGGCAACCAACCCTATAGGTTTAGCGTAAATACGCAGATACCAACAAGGATAACATGCCTTTTACGGTGGTGGCGCCAAGCACACAAAAACACATAGAGTGGTTTGACCGCCTGTGGCCACTGCGTTACCGTCTAGCCTCTCTATTCTAATTTTATGGCATCATGGCTGTGAAGAAACCAGAAAATATGACCTTTGAGGACACGCTCAAAGAGTTAGATACCATTGTCGGCGCGCTCGAATCCGGTGAACTTCCTCTCGACACCGCAATGAAACGTTTTGAGCGCGGCATTGCACTCACCCGTCAAGGGCAGAAAACCCTTGCTGACGCCGAGCAACGCGTCGAGATCTTGCTCTCGCAAGAAGATGATGGGCCACTGACTGAGTTTTCTCCTCAAGACGATGATTAACACTGTTGTACACGATGCGCTGCGCGAAACGCAAACCCGAAGCAATCAACAACTCGAAGCGTGGCTCGATACTTTATCCTCCCAAGATCAACCGCTTATTCAGGCAATGCGCCATGGTTTGCTCTTGGGGGGCAAACGCATTCGTCCCTTTCTAACCTATGCCACAGGACAGCTGTTTGGCGTGTCACTTGCGCAAATTGATACACCGGCTGTCGCAGTAGAGTGTATTCATGCCTACTCGTTAATTCACGACGATCTACCCGCCATGGATAACGACAGCTTGCGACGCGGGCAGCCAACCTGTCATGTTGCCTTCGATGAAGCCACCGCGATTTTGGCCGGTGACGCGCTACAAACACTGGCCTTTACCGTGCTGGCTGAAGGCCCACTCAATCCAGCGGCCGAGCCTTACCGTATAGACATGGTGAAAACCTTGGCCGCGGCCAGCGGGGCAGCAGGTATGTGTTTAGGACAATCACTGGATTTGGCTGCAGAGGGACGTGCCGTTGATCTTGAAGCCCTTAAACGCATTCACCACAATAAAACCGGGGCGCTGATCAAAGGGGCAGTAAAACTCGGCGCCTATGCAGCCGGCGAGGCAGGTGTCGCCCACTTGCATGAGCTTGAGCGTTTTGCTGACGCCATCGGTCTCGCGTTTCAAGTGCAGGACGATATTTTGGACATTACCAGTGATACGCAAACACTCGGGAAACCGCAAGGGTCAGATGTGAACGCGGATAAAAGCACCTACCCAGCACTACTGGGGCTAGCTGGCGCGCAGGAAAAAGCCGAGCAACTTTACCAAGAAGCACTACACGCCTTGGAGGCAATCCCCTACAATACCGAACAACTGGAAGTTTTTGCCCGATATATCATCGAGCGCAACAACTAGCATGATTAATAAAAGCGCCGAACCATTATGACACTGGATATATCAAAATACCCGACTCTCGCTCTTGCTGATACGCCGGAAGAGTTGCGTACCTTACCACGCGATCACCTGCCGCAGCTTTGTGAAGAGTTACGGACCTACTTACTCAACACAGTCAGTCATTCAAGTGGCCATTTCGCGTCTGGACTTGGCACCGTAGAGCTGACGGTGGCGCTGCACTATGTCTATAACACCCCGTTCGATCATTTAGTATGGGATGTGGGCCATCAGGCGTATCCTCACAAGATCCTGACCGGACGACGTGAGCGCATGCAAACGATCCGCAAAAAAGATGGTTTACACCCCTTTCCGTGGCGAGGAGAAAGCCCTTACGATGTGTTATCCGTTGGCCACTCCTCCACATCCATCAGTGCCGCCCTAGGCATGGCCATCAGCGCACAGAAGGAAGGCCATAACCGGCGTGTGGTTAGCGTGATTGGCGATGGGGCGATCACCGCCGGAATGGCGTTTGAAGCCATGAACCATGCCGGCGATGTCAAGCCCGACATGCTCGTGGTACTTAATGACAACGAGATGTCGATTTCTGAAAATGTTGGCGCGATGAATAACCACTTTGCCCAACTCCTCTCTGGCAATGTCTACACCAGTATTCGTGAAGGCGGTAAGAAAGTCTTATCAGGCGCGCCGCCAATCAAAGAGTTGGTGCGTCGCGCGGAAGAACATCTAAAAGGCATGGTTGTCCCAGGCACCATGTTTGAAGAGCTGGGCTTTAACTACATCGGCCCGATTGATGGTCACGACGTCGAAGAGCTGGTCAAAACCCTCAAGAACATGCGCCACTTAAAAGGGCCGCAATTTCTGCACGTGATGACCAAAAAAGGCAAAGGCTATGAGCCGGCGGAGAAAGATCCGATTGGGTATCATGCCGTGCCTAAGTTTGATCCCAGTGTGCACACACTGCCTAAATCCAAGCCAACTAGCCCAACGTTCTCCAATGTGTTCGGTGACTGGCTATGCGATATGGCGGCGCAAGACGACAAACTTCTCGCCATTACCCCTGCAATGCGCGAAGGCTCCGGGATGGTGCGCTTCTCGAAAGCTCACCCAGACAAGTACTTTGATGTCGCCATCGCCGAGCAGCACTCGGTCACGCTGGCCGCTGGCATGGCAATCGGTACTTACCACCCAGTCGTTGCCATTTATTCAACTTTCTTACAGCGCGCGTATGACCAAGTCATCCACGACGTGGCAATTATGAACTTACCAGTGCTGTTTGCCATTGATCGTGGCGGGATTGTTGGCGCGGATGGCCAAACTCACCAAGGGGCTTTTGATTTAAGCTATCTACGCTGTGTTCCCAACTTGGTCGTGATGACGCCAAGTGACGAAAACGAGTGCCGTCAAATGCTGTATACCGGCCATATTCATGATGGGCCAGCGGCGGTGCGCTATCCTCGCGGCAGTGGTATCGGGGCAGAGATTGAACAAACGATGCAAGCGGTGCCACTTGGCAAAGGCGTGATTAAACGGCAGGGAACGCGGATAGCGATGCTGAACTTTGGCACCTTGTTGCCTCACGCATTAGACGCGGCTGAAACGCTAGATGCCACCTTGGTTGATATGCGCTTTGCCAAACCACTGGATGAGGCATTGCTGCTTGAAATGGCCAACACGCACGACTACCTCGTGACGGTAGAGGAAAATGCGATCGCCGGCGGGGCGGGCTCTGGCGTGATTGAAGCCATGATGCGCCATGGGGTTATCAAGCCGGTGCTGCAAATCGGTCTCCCCGATCGCTTTATCTCCCAAGGCACCCAACAAGAAATGCACGCCGAGCTTGAGCTTGATGGTCCTGGCATTAAGGCGCAAATCCAGCGCTATTTGGCTAAGTTAGCTGAGTAGAAGCGCCGCTTTAAACCGCTAGCCAAGCGCTATCGACTGATATAAAGAAACCCGCTGATTAGTGGCGGGTTTCTTTATGCTTCAGCAACTATTGACGCAGTGGCTTAGCCTGCTCACGCACAATTACTTGGTCCCAAAAATCTTATCGCCCGCATCACCCAGTCCAGGCACGATATAGCCTTTGTCATCCAGTTTTTCATCGATAGCCGCGGTATAAAGCTCAATATCAGGATGCGCTTTTTTCAATGCCTCAATCCCTTCCGGGGCAGAGACCAATACCAAGACCTTGATCTGCTGACAGCCCTGCTCTTTAAGCAAGTCGATGGTCGCAATCATCGAGCCACCAGTCGCCAACATCGGGTCCACCACCAAGGCCATGCGCTCATCGATATTGCTCGCCAACTTATGAAAATACGGCACAGGCTCGAGCGTTTCTTCATCGCGATATACGCCGACGACACTGATGCGAGCCCCTGGGACGTGTTCAAGCACCCCATCCATCATGCCCAACCCTGCGCGCAAAATGGGCACCACGGTGACTTTTTTGCCTTTGATTTGATCGACATTAACCGGGCCATCCCAGCCATCAATCGTCACTATTTCTGTATCGAAGTCAGAGGTGGCTTCATAAGTCAGCAGACTGCCCACTTCGGTGGCAAGCTCGCGAAACCGTTTGGTGCTAATATCTCGCTCGCGCATCAAACCGATTTTATGTTTGACTAACGGGTGCCTTACTTCCACGACCTTCATCTTAGACTCCTTACAAAAAACAAATTCTCGGTAGTATACATGAAAGGTTTTTGCTAGCGTAGCCTTAGGGCTTGACATATCGCCCAGATTCTCACCAAACCGTTTACGCAAACGTTTTCCTTTCTCTGAATGCACTGATAGAATAGCGCCGACTTTTGACTTCCAACTCCGGCGAGGAATTGCAGTGAGCGGTAAACAATCATCTCTTAGCTATAAGGACGCTGGCGTCGATATTGACGCGGGTAACGCACTAGTCGACCGCATTAAAGGGGTAGTAAAACAAACGCACCGTCCCGAAGTCATGGGAGGTTTAGGTGGCTTTGGCGCGCTTTGTTCATTGCCCACTAAATACAAAGAACCGGTATTGGTCTCTGGTACAGACGGCGTGGGAACCAAACTACGCTTGGCACTGGATGCCAATAAACACGACACTATCGGCATCGATCTGGTTGCAATGTGCGTTAACGATCTGATCGTACAAGGTGCTGAGCCTCTCTTTTTCCTCGACTACTACGCCACAGGTAAATTAGATGTTGACGTCGCCGCCGACGTGGTGACCGGCATCGCCCAAGGCTGCCAGCAAGCGGGCTGCGCCCTTATCGGTGGTGAGACGGCAGAAATGCCGGGTATGTACAGCGGCGATGATTACGATGTGGCTGGTTTTTGTGTCGGTGTTGCCGAAAAATCGGCCATCATAGATGGGAGCCAAGTCAGCGATGGCGACGCCTTGATTGGCCTTGCGTCGAGTGGCCCGCATTCAAACGGCTACTCACTGATCCGCAAGATCCTCGACGTCAGTCAAGCAAACCTGAGTGACGACTTAGAAGGCCTACCACTCATCGATCACTTGCTCGCCCCGACCCGCATTTACGTTAAATCCGTATTAGCCCTGCTTGAGCAAGCGCCCATCCATGCGATTTCTCATATCACAGGTGGCGGCTTTTGGGAGAACATCCCCCGCGTATTGCCCGATGGAACCAAGGCGGTGATCGACAATACCAGTTGGCAATGGCCGGCAGTGTTTAACTGGTTGCAAGAAAAAGGCAACGTCAGTGACTACGAAATGCTGCGCACCTTTAACTGTGGAGTGGGGCTTGTGATTGCACTCCCTCAGGCTGAAGCTGATAAAGCAATTACTCTGTTAAATCAAGCCGGCGAAACCGCCTGGCAGTTGGGCCATATTGCTCACGCGACGGGCGACGACGCACAGGTGGAGCTGAAAGCATGAAGCGCATTGTCGTATTAATTTCCGGCAGCGGCTCCAATTTGCAAGCATTGATTGATAGCATCCACCAGCAACACGCACAGATTGCCGCGGTAGTCGCTAACAAAGCGAATGCGTATGGTCTGACGCGTGCCGAGCACGCGGGCATACCGGCTCAAGTGGTTGCCAACACCGATTATGCTAGCCGGGAAGAGTATGATGCGGCGCTTATTCGAGCGTTAGATGCCTATCAGCCCGATCTCGTCGTACTGGCCGGCTTTATGCGTATTTTAACCCCAGGTTTCGTTGCCCACTATGCGGGGCGAATGCTCAACATTCACCCCTCACTGCTTCCCAAATACACCGGACTGCACACTCACCAGCGCGCGATTGATGCTGGCGATACCGAGCATGGTACATCGGTGCATTTTGTCACTGAAGAGCTTGACGGTGGGCCAGTGGTACTCCAAGCTCGCGTGCCTATTTTTGAGGACGACGACGCTGAGTCTGTCGCCGCGCGCGTCCAACAACAAGAGCACAGGATCTACCCACTGGTGGTCAAATGGTTTGTCGATGGCCGACTGAAGATGGAAGAGGACAGTGCCTGGCTTGATGGCCAAACGCTTGGACCAGCAGGTTACGCCGCAGAGGCCTAGCCTGCACAGACACTGACAACATAAACTAAGGCGCCTTCGCGCCTTAATTTATGTCCGCTAAGAAACCGATGTGTGATTGTGGCAATACACCTCGCCAAAGTGAAACACACAATATTCCCCTTCAGCCATCTTATGCCAGCACTCGTTGTTGGTAAGGGGCTGCGTAGCAATCACGGTCACCACATCGTTAGGCGTGGTTTGCTCGTGAAAATCGACCGTCATTTCTTGGTCGATCAGGCTGGCTTTGCCAAACGGGGCACGGCGCGTGATCCAGTGGAGGTTATTGGTGCAATAAGCCATAACATAGTCGCCATCGCTAAACAGCATGTTGTAGACACCCAGCGCGCGCAGACGATCACAGCGTGACGCGATAAAGTCAAACACCTCACACATATTGTCTGGCTGTTGCGGGTAGTGCTTGAACAACTCATTCAATAACCAACAAAAGGCTTTTTCACTGTCCGTATCCCCAACAGGTTTAAAGTGCCCAGTATCCAGGCTCTCAAACCCAGATAACTGACCATTGTGAGCAAAGGTCCAATAACGCCCCCAGATCTCACGAGTGAAAGGATGTGTGTTTTCTAAGCTGATCCCACCTCGATTTGCTTGGCGAATATGGCTAACCACCGCACAGCTTTTTATCGGATAACTGGTGACCAGCTCTGCGACCTTAGATTGGCTACTGGGTGCCGGATCTTTAAAGGTGCGAAACCCTTTGCCTTCATAAAAGGTGATCCCCCAGCCATCGCGATGCGGGCCCGTTTTACCGCCGCGCTGAATCAAGCCAGTAAAGCTAAAACAAATATCGGTTGGGACGTTGGCACTCATGCCAAGCAGCTCGCACATTCTTTCATCTACCTCCGCGGAGTTACGCTGCCATTTCCTTTTCCACTAGCTGGATAAGAATATGGATAATTTTGATATGGACTTCCTGAATACGATCCGCATAACCAAAGTGAGGCACACGGATTTCGATATCAGCGAGACCTGCCATTTTGCCGCCGTCTTTTCCCGTGAGCATAATGGTCTTGATGCCTTTTTGTTTGGCAACATCAATAGCATTGAGGATATTCCCCGAATTACCCGATGTGGAGAGCCCAAACAATACGTCGCCTTTCATGCCCACCGCTTCAAGGTAACGCGAGAAAACATACTCGTAGCCAAAGTCATTCGATACGCAAGAAATATGACTTGGATCTGAAATGGCAATCGCTGGATAACCAGGACGATTTTCTCGGTAGCGTCCGGTCAACTCTTCGGCAAAATGCATGGCATCGCAATGCGAGCCACCATTGCCGCAAGAGAGTACCTTGCCACTGGCCTTAAAGCTATCGGCCAGCAGTTTCGCGGCTTTCTCGATTTGCTGAATATTATTGTCATCACTTAAAAACGCTGTTAACACATCGGCAGCTTCTGTTAGCTCACCGCGAATAATATCTTGGTACATGGCACCTTCCCACTGTTAACAAATATCTGATGATGTCGCCTGACAGGCGTGACGTCACATAACTGCCAGTGTACCCGCATCGTTTTACGGCTGTCGACTGCCGCGCCCTCCCGACAAGCGAGCTAGGTCACGTTTGCTTGAATGGCAACCTATCTTGCCAGTTGTCCCCATCCCCAGGTGGTGATTTTCTCACCTTGCAAGCTAGGTCACACCGTATCATTTTACAATTCGTTAATTATTTGCTTACATTGAGTGGTACGACCTCTTACCACAACAGGAAGAGCTAACCCAAACCTAAGGAGATGACGTGATGGCAACAGGGTTATATATCGCCGCCATGCTAATACTGGCCGGTGTACTCGCATACCATCGTGCTAAGCTGCTGGTATCGACTGCCGTGCTCGCAGCCGGACTAGTTGTAGGGACAATCATGGGCAGCGTCGGGGAGATCACTTGGTTGATCTTTGCCGTGATCGCGTTGCCGCTCAATATCGTGACGTTTCGTCGCAACTGGCTCAGCAAGCCAGCATTCAAAGCGTTTAAGGCTGTGATGCCGGAAATGTCAGCGACGGAAAAAGAAGCGATTGATGCGGGGACAGTCTGGTGGGAAGCGGATCTATTCCGTGGCGCGCCGGATTGGAACAAACTGCATGACATTCCCGCCCCGACGCTGAGTGCGGAAGAGCAGGCATTTTTAGATGGACCGGTCAACGAAGTCTGCCGCATGGTGGATGACTACCAAGTCACGCATGAACTCGCTGACCTGCCCGAGGATGTTTGGCAATATTTGAAAGACAACAAATTCTTCGCCATGATCATCAAAAAGCAATATGGTGGCTTGGAATTTTCTGCCTACGCGCAATCCTTGGTGCTGCAAAAACTGTCAGGCGTGTCTGGTGTGCTGTCATCCACTGTGGGGGTCCCTAACTCACTAGGCCCAGGTGAATTGCTCCAGCATTACGGCACTACCGAGCAAAAAGACCATTACCTCCCTCGTTTGGCCCAAGGTAAAGAAATCCCTTGTTTTGCGTTGACCAGCCCAGAAGCCGGTTCGGATGCGGGCTCTATTCCAGACTACGGCGTAGTGACCAAAGGCGTTTGGAACGGTGAAGAAGTACTGGGGATGAAAATCACCTGGAACAAACGCTATATCACGCTTGCACCAGTAGCGACTGTCTTAGGCTTGGCATTTAAGCTACGCGACCCCGATCATTTACTCGGTGATCAAGATGAGCTCGGCATCACTTGCGCATTGATCCCAACCGATATGGAAGGTGTGCAAATTGGTCGCCGCCATTTCCCATTGAACGTACCTTTCCAAAACGGTCCAACGCAAGGCAACGACGTCTTCGTTCCGATGGACTTTATTATTGGCGGGCAAAAAATGGCAGGCCAAGGCTGGCGGATGCTGATGGAGTGCTTGTCAATTGGTCGCGGTATTACCCTGCCATCTAACACCACGGGTGGGCTAAAATCCGCGGCACTGGCTACCGGAGCCTACGCACGCATCCGTCGTCAGTTCAAATTGCCAATTGGTAAAATGGAAGGGATTGAAGAGCCTCTCGCGCGCATTGCAGGCAACGCCTACGTGATGGATGCTGCCAGCGCGCTGACCGTGACAGGGATTGATGCAGGCGAAAAACCTTCTGTTATCTCGGCAATCGTCAAATATCACTGTACCCACCGTAGCCAGCAGAGCGTCATTGATGCGATGGATGTTATTGGTGGTAAAGGCATCTGCTTAGGGCCGAAAAACTATTTGGGCCGGAATTACCAGGGTTCACCGATTGCTATCACCGTGGAAGGTGCGAATATTCTGACCCGCTCAATGATTATCTTTGGCCAGGGGGCGATTCGTTGTCACCCATTTGTCTTAGATGAAATTCGTGCCAGCGAGAATAGCGATCAGCAAGCGGCCCTTGCCGCATTTGATAAAGCCTTGTTTGGCCACGTTGGCTTCGTGTTTAGCAATGTTGCACGTGCTTTCTGGCTCGGCCTCACTGATGGTCGTTTGTCAAAAGCGCCACGCAAAGACGCAACACGCCGCTATTACCAGCAGATGAACCGCTACAGTGCCGCGCTCGCGCTGCTTGCCGATGTCTCGATGGCAGTATTAGGCGGTAACCTCAAGCGCAAAGAGCGCCTGTCTGCGCGCCTTGGCGATGTGCTGAGCCAGCTTTACCTAGCGTCGGCCACCATGAAACGCTATGCCGATGAAGGTTACCAAAAAGAGGATCTGCCTTTGGTTCATTGGGGCATGCAAGACGCCATGTACCAAGCTGAGCAAGCACTGGATGGCTTTATCGCTAACTTCCCCAACAAGGCGATTGCCGGCTTAGTCCGCGCACTGGTATTCCCGCTGGGTAAAGGACGCCGTCAACCTGGCGATCGTCTCGATGGCAAACTGGCCGTCATTTTACAATCACCCAGTGCGACACGTGACCGCCTCGGTCGTGGTCAGTACTTCGAGCCTGGTAATGCGATTGGTAACATCGAAAAAGCGCTGCACGATATTTTGAACGCTGAACCTATTCACAAGAAAGTGTGCGAGGGGATCGGTGAAAAGCTGCCGTTTATGTTCCTTGACCAAGTCGCGGATAAAGGCTTAAGCGCCGGTGTGATCACCGAGCAAGAAGCCGAACTATTGCGAGAAGCCGAGCAAGGCCGACTTGAAACGATCAATGTCGATGACTTTGACCCGTCAGAGCTACCTGCAGCGTCAATCAAGGAGAGCAAGATGCATAACGCGGCTTAACTGTGTTTTCCGCATCGATAGCTTGACGTCAAAAAGAGAGGGCTTCCCTCTCTTTTTTATTTCCCCGAATAGATGAGCTTACTCGCACCACAGTGCTAGTCGTTCTTATCCGGTTTATCCATACCAAGCTCACTTCCTTGATCGTCTCCGTCGCTGTCCAGCGGGGGCGCTTCCAGCTCTTGCGCCGCTTCAGCCAATTTACGCGCCTTGCGTTTTCGCAAGACAAACCAGGTTGCAGCCCCCATCAACATCACCAATAAGTTACCTAAGCCAATGATCAACAGGGAGGTGGTTCGTGCCTCTTCGCGAGCCCGCTGTTGGCGGCGCGCCTCTGCCGCTTCCATCATCGCTTTTTCACGTGCTTCGCGCTCTGCTTCGGCTTGTTCCAGCGCTGCGTAATCGGTGACCGCAAAGGTTTGTTCAGGAAGCGGGAAAACTAAGGGACGTCCCGACAACTGATCCGTCGCATACAAGGTTGTTCGCCACTTATATTGTCCAGGTGTACTGGCATAAGGAATATCGAGCGTAATAGTTTCCTGCTCTTCCTCAGCAGTGGTTTGGTAGACCGTGGTTTTTCCTTCCGTATCGGTGAATTTAGCGTGAACAGATACGCTGCCAGGCTCAATACTGGCCTGCTCGGACTGAACAACCAATTGATGCGGTTCGCCCTCTGCTTGGCTTTGTTTAAACGTGGCCATTAACGGTGTCGGGTAGACTAAGACTTGTTGCTCTAGCGTGCGGAAAAAAATGCCATTGCCCGAGGTCACGCGTGCGCGGTATTTTCCCGGCATCACATTAATCGGCAAAGAAACGGTAAACACACCGTCATTCGGCGTCTCATCGAGCCCAGTACCATCGTCACTAAATTGTCCCAAGGATTTGGGTTGAGGGCGTTGGTCTGGGTTAAGTGATTCAGGATTTTCGATAAATTCGGTAAAATTAACCGTTAAATCGACACGCTCAATAAAATCACGCAAGTTAAGTGGCTTGTCCCCCAGCATGAGCTGTGCAGTAAACTTGACCGCCTCGCCTTGATAAAGACGGCTGGGTAAGTCTTCAACCTGCATACGCAAATCGCTTAAAACACGGACTTTGTTGTCAGGACTCACCCGGCCAATCGCTTGCCATGGCCCTGGCATGGGGTCGGTCACCGACACAATGTCCATATCTGCTTCTTGATGCCAGGATACTTTGTCTGGGTGACGCCATGCATAATATTTGGTGCCGTCCGGACGTACCAACACCACCGGCATGCTTGGCTTTTCTCGATAAATTACGAAGGCCGCACGCTCAATGGTTGGATCAACACGGAAACGATTTTCCAGCAGACGAATTTCTTGCTCGTTAGCGTGTGCTAACAAGGGAAAACAAACACACACCGCCCACCATCGTTTCTTCATGCCTTCTCCTACTGTCGCCAAAGACAGCTACCGTTTTGCTCAATAAAGTCTAAACGCGCTTCATGCGCACTCATTTCATCGGCCGATGCAGGAATAACCTTTAGCGATTTCTGGCGCTTAACGGTTCTTGGAGCCATTGGGCTCGCATTATCCGTCTCCGTTCCCGCATTAAATGACAGGTTGGTTTGTCCCCCCGTCATTAATAGGTAAACGTCAGCGAGGATCTCCGCATCCAACAACGCGCCGTGAAGCGTTCGCCGAGAGTTATCAATACCGTAGCGATCGCACAACACATCCAGGTTATTACGCTTTCCAGGGAAGATTTTCTTCGCCATCGCTAAGGTGTCTGTAATGGTGCAAAGCTCAGTGGTTTGCAGCGAGACACCTAGGTTTTTGAACTCATGATCCATAAACCCCACATCAAAGGGCGCGTTATGAGCGATCAGCTCCGCCCCTTGGATAAAATCAACAAAGGCTTGATGGATTTGCGCGTATTGCGGCTTATCGGCCAAAAAGGCATCGGTGATACCGTGTACCGAAATCGCCTCAGGGTCGATAGCACGAGTGGGCTTGATATAGGCATGAAAGTGCCGCCCCGTGAGCTTACGGTTGATGATCTCTACCGCGCCGATTTCAATAATATTGTGGCCTTGGTAATGCGGCCCCCCTTCGCGGTTCATACCGGTGGTTTCGGTATCAAGCACAACGAGGCGATCGTAATTCGCTTTCATGGCAATAACTATGTCAAACTTGGCTCAGATGAATAGCCAATAGTATCAAAGATGACCAAGCAGGTAGAAATTTTCACAGACGGTTCTTGTCTCGGCAATCCGGGACCGGGCGGCTATGGCGTGGTGATGCGCTACAAACAACATGAAAAAACCTTGAGTGCCGGTTTCACCCTCACCACCAATAATCGCATGGAGCTGATGGCGGCCATTGTCGGCTTAAATGCGCTTAACACGAGCTGTAACGTGACTCTCACCACTGACAGCCAGTACGTTCGACAAGGGATCACCCAATGGATCCATAATTGGAAAAAACGCCAATGGAAGACGGCGGATAAGAAACCGGTGAAAAATGCCGATTTATGGCAACAGCTTGATCAAGCGGCATCTAAGCATCAGATCACGTGGAACTGGGTGAAAGGCCACGCTGGACACCCAGAAAATGAGCGTTGTGACGAACTCGCGCGCGACGCTGCCAACCACCCGACAGAGATCGATGAAGGTTATCAGCCTGCAGACTAAACCTATTTCTAGCCGCCGTTGGGAACAACCCCGCCCAGCGGTGAGACCGCTTGCTTGAGCTTCCAACGAGGCTTAATCGGTTTTAATGGGTAGCTACGCTTACGGGCAATAATCAAATAAATGGAGCCAAGCGCAGGTGTCACCATACTGGCGCTACTCTCTACCCAAGCGTGCCGAGCGCTGGGTCGCTGCGTCGGCCACAGTCCCATCTGGTGCGCCTCAACCACCTCATAATTCATCACAMTCAACCAATCTTTAACGCGAAGAGGTGAAAACATACGTCCTGCCCAAGGGAGCCTTTGATGCTTGCCACGTAGCAGTTTTTTTACGCCCAAAAAGCTTATGGGGTTAACACCCGAGATGATCAAGCAAGCGTCATCAATCATCACACGATCAACCTCCCGCAATAAACGGTGCGGATCATCGCTATAATCAAGTTGGTGCGCTAATACACAGGCATCAAAAGATTTCTCGATAAATGGCAAGGCATAGTGTGTCGCGGTCACATTGCGCATTGGGTTATGTTGGTCGACACACACTTGGTGTTGAATGTTACACTGTTCACTGACTAGCTCGCAGCTTAAGCCGCCCAGTTTCAGCAAGTGGTAGCCAAATAAGGTCGGTAGCCATTCATCCAACCGAGTTTGCAATTGGGTGCGCGCCCAATCACCGTAAGCAACTTGGTCCCACGTATAGGGATAGTCAAACTGATGTTCTATGCGCGCTGGTTTCATTGATTAAGGCTCATTCTATCGCTGGAGAACCCAATGCTTCATGTAAAAAGCATACCTGCATTTAACGATAATTACATATGGCTCATTATTAGTGAAGATAATCGCTGCGCCGTGGTCGATCCGGGTGAAGCAAGTCAGGTTATTGACTACCTTAAAGCGAATTCATTGACTTTATCGTGCATTCTTATCACGCACCACCATTGGGATCACACCAATGGCATTGACGATCTTGTACGTTATGCGCCAAACGCGAAAGTGATCGGCCCGGATGTTCATCCAATACCTCAACGTTCAATGGCGGTCGGTGACGGTGACCAAATTGATGTCTTTGACCATCGCTTTTTGGTCGTCGGTGTCGAGGGCCACACCGACGATCACATTGCGTTTGTCGGCGATGGTAAGCTGTTCTGTGGCGATGCCTTGTTTTCAGCCGGTTGTGGCCGCTTACTCGGTGGCACTGCGGAGCAATCACTTAACTCATTGAAAAAGCTAGCATCGCTACCCATCGAGACCCAAGTGTATTGCGCCCATGAGTATACCGCCGCCAATGTCGCGTTTGCGCTGACTATAGAGCCTGAAAACGACGCATTACACTTGTACCGAGAAGAAGTGAACCGCTTACGCGCCCAAGGTAAGCAAACGCTCCCCAGTACCATTGAGCGAGAAAAGCGTATTAACCCGTTTTTGCGTACCCAAGAGCCGACGGTCATTCAAGCGGTTGCAGGTCGCACTGCAGCCGACGATGAGCTTGCCGTTTTCCGAGCGCTGCGGCAGTGGAAGGACGAATTTTGAGCTGAGTCTCTTGTCATCAATGAGGCCAGCCCCTATCATCATCGGCTATTTTGGACGAAGGTTTTATGCAATGAAGTACCGTTTTGTTATATTGAGCACGCTGTTGCTGAGCGGCTGTCAGTCTATCGGCGACGCTCAAAATGCGGATATCGCCTCCGAGGCACCGCCCGTTGTCGCAAAAGAAACAACGCGCTCGCCTGATAAAGCCTCAGAGACGCCCAAGAAAACCATACCCGCGACGCCTACGGTACTTTCCCCGCAAAAACAAAATGATGTGTGGCAGCGCATCAGTATGCAGCTTTCGCTTCCCGTGCCTGATAATGCCTCGGTGCGCCGTTATCGTAATTGGTACTTAAAGTATCCTAATCACCTTGCCACGGTCGCTGAGCGCGCTACGCCGTTTTTACACCTGATCGTAGAAAAGGTCGAAGCGCGCAACATGCCCTTAGAGTTGGCGTTGCTTCCAGTCGTAGAAAGCTCGTTTGATCAATTTGCTTACTCGCATGGCCGGGCGGCTGGCCTTTGGCAATTTGTCCCAGCAACAGGCCGCCGTTTTGGCCTGGAACAAAATTGGTGGTACGACGGCCGGCGTGATGTGGTGCAATCAACCGATGCGGCACTCGATTACCTCGAGTACTTGCATGGCATGTTTGATGGCAACTGGTTACACGCTATCGCTGCATATAACTCCGGCGAAGGACGCGTGGCTCGCGCTATTCGTCGCAACGAGCAACGCGGAAAGCCCACCGACTTTTGGCATTTGGACCTCCCAAAAGAAACCAGCAGCTATGTGCCTAAGCTAATCGCCCTTGGCGATGTACTGCGCCACCAAGAGCAGTATGGACTCGACGTGCCAGAAATCCCCAATCAGCCAGCACTGACCTTGGTCGATCCTAAGATGCAGATGGATCTGGCGCTCGCGGCTAACTATGCCGGTTTAAGTGTCTCAGAGCTTCAAAGCCTTAACCCTGCGTATAACCATTGGGCAACGTCACCATCAGGCCCCACCCACTTATTATTGCCCAACGACAATGTGGAACGCTTTAATACTGAGTTGGCTAAAAATGACAACCAAGGGCTTCGTGTGGAACGTTATGCGGTGAAGTCAGGTGATAGCCTGAGTGAAATCGCGGCGGAGTACAACACCACCGTCAAGGTATTAAAACGTGCTAACCAACTCCGCTCCTCACGTATTCGCGTGGGTCAGCGCCTGATGATCCCTGTTTCGCTGAAAGATGAATCACAATACACGCTAAGCGCACCACAGCGCCTCGCGGCATTGCAAGCGGCGGAGCGAGATGGCCACAAGCGCACCCACACCGTGCGCCAAGGCGACAGTTTTTGGACAATCGCCCGCCGTTATGACGTTGATTATCGTCAGCTCGCTAAGTGGAACGGCATGAGTCCTCGCGACACCCTCAGCATTGGCCAGACGTTGGTCGTTTGGGATAAAGAGGGAGATGCACGTCGCATCCGCACGATTACCTACAGAATTCGACAAGGTGATTCCTTGAGCAGTATTGCACAACGCTACAATGTATCAGTCGCCGAGCTGGTTAAATGGAACCAGTTACGACAAAGCACATATATCCAACCCGGTCAAAAGCTAACACTGCATATCGACATTTCTCGGAGTAGCGGCTCATGATGCAAGCGTCAGCCAATCCACTGTTTGCCTTAAGAGACATCGTTCTTCGTCCCAGTGCATGCTTTGCTGCATTAAGCCAGCGCCCGGTATGGGGCTGGTTGGCTTATTTGCTTATGTGCCTAAGCGCTATTGCATTTTGGAGTGCTTATTTTGATCACACCAACCTTGCCGCGCTTCAGCAAGCACTCGCGCAACAATTATCGATGCCACCTGCAGACGCTGAAAAGTGGTTACAACGTGAAACACTGCTTGCCTCTGAAGTGCTCGGAGATTGGTTTGGCCGAGCGGCGGTCATTTTTTCCTTGGCACTGTGGTTTCGGTTAGCCACCAAACAAGAAGCCCCTAATTTTGGCTATCGTCATTGGCTCGCGGCCTCTTGCTTTATCTTTTTACCCGCGGTCGTGGGCGATTTGGCAAGCTATACCAATATGACCTTATCATCCGGTTTTATTTTGCCGGCTCATGCGGATTTAAATAGCCTTAATGGCTTACTTAAATTACCACTCGCCTCGCCATGGAGTGCATGGGCAGCAAGCTTGCCATTGCTACTCCCGTGGTACTGGGTATTAAGCATTACGGTTATCGGTACTTGGACACCACTCAATCATGGCAAAGCGATCGTCGTTGCTACCCTGCCTTGGGTTGCCGTTTTTGCCAGTTGGGCCATCGTCATAGCRTTAAGCTAGGAAAATTCAGCGAGGGAAACCCCCTCGCTGCCTCTATCCTGTCACTTTCAGTTGTGCCTCTATCGCTGCGTGATCGGAGGCACCATTATCAATTGCGCTCGCCTTTTCTACCGATAAGCCACGGTAGAAAACATGATCCAACGGCAACCCAAATTTAGTCATTCGCTCATCGGGGTGATAACGCATTTCTTGCAATGACAAACGCGTGACCATCGCTCTTACCGCGTCTAACCGCCGCTGAGACCAAGTATTAAAGTCACCAGCTAAAATAATCGGCCCATCGWCACGCGCCAAAGCTTGCTCCAAAGCGGCCAATTGTTTCTTATAAGCGGCCATTGCATAAGTAAAGTTAATGCTATGAATATTCACCACCGCAAGGCGCTCTCCATTGGAGAGCTTATACTCACTATATAGAGCACTTTTAGGAAGGCGCAGATAAGGCTCGACCGCAGTATACGCACAACTGTGCAAAGGGTTCACTTTGGAAAGGTTCATCACCCCTGCAACAGCATCTTGCATCGCAAACGCATAAGCTTGGTCATAGTGCAATGACGCCTGCGTGATCCAACGTGCTAATTGTGGACCAAAGCTTGCCTCTTGCAACAACATCAAGCGGTGAGGTTGGTGATACTGACTTAACGCAGTGTCCCACTGGGGACGCTGTTGTTTATAAATATTCCATACCAATAATGAAAAACGGCCTTGTTCGTCAAGCGGTAAAGAATGTGTGTAATCAACGCATTGGCGATGTATACCAGACACCGTATGGAGTTGGGTGCTGTCAGGCACGGTGAAGTAGCCATTGACACCAATCACCGCAGCAGGGACGAAAATAGCACTCCCCCATGCCACTACCTTACCAATACGTCTTTTCATTGCTTAGTCACCACCATAGCGCTTGCCAGTGTGAGTATAGGTTGTTATTAGAATGGCCGCTGATTTTGCGATCATGAAGGCTGAAATACAAGTGGTTGCTCTCAGTTATTACTTGCTGCTTACTTCAACTCAGAGATAGGATAGAAGAGAAATAATAACAAGGTGCATTCATGGAGCGACGCCTATGCTTAACAACCTCTTCGTATACGGAACCCTGTGTCCAGAAGGCACAAATCACCACGTGCTTGCGGATGTCCATGGGCAATGGTTTCCCGCGAGTATACAAGCAATACGCACAGACCGTGGTTGGGGATCGGCCTCGGGTTGTCCGGGTATAGAGCTCAGTGATAATCCAAATAATCGGGTAGAGGGCTGGCTTTTGAAAGCAGACGATTTATCTCACTTTCTCCCTCACATTGATGCATTCGAAGGCGCTGGCTACCAACGGGTGATTGTTGAGGTAGAGTACAAAAGCAAAAGCAGTCAACACGCCCAGCATACAACAGCATTCACCTATGAACTTTGTTTTAATCACCAGCCTGATGCGACTGGGCCAAGCCAATTTGTCGCCAAAAACTATTAGAAGAGTCGTTGAATAGATATAAAAAAGCACCGATGCAAGTCGGTGCTTTTTAAGTGGCAGGGCTAGAGGGAGTCGATCGAACTGGCGCTCCAGCCCCCAACACGCGGATGTCGATGTCACGCCAAAAACCATCCATAAGATAGCCTATCGGTAATATTGAAATCAAAAAAAAGCACTGACGGATGTCAGTGCTTTTCAAGTGGCAGGGGTAGAGGGATTCGATCGGACTGGCGACCCAGCGGGCTGGCGACCCAGCCCCTAACACGCGGATTTTGATGTCACAACCACAACTATCCATTAGTTAGTCTATCAGTAGTATTGAGATAAAAAAAAAGCACCGACGAACGTCGATGCTTTTTAGATGGCAGGGGTAGAGGGATTCGAACCCCCAACACGCGGATTTGGAATCCGCTGCTCTGCCAATTGGAGCTATACCCCTATAAATAGTGGCGGAGTGGACGGGACTCGAACCCGCGACCCCCGGCGTGACAGGCCGGTATTCTAACCAACTGAACTACCACTCCGCACCAATTCTGTCTCATCAAAGTCTTACATATCATTGCTTTGATGCTTAAATATTTGCTAACTAAAGCTCAATATTAAGCTCTAATTAAGTTATCTTGTTTGATGCGATGAGGGTGTTGAATCGAGACGCGCAGTGTATGCCAATACATGAGCATCATCGTTATCACAAGCATCGAGCAATCAGCAAGATAAGCGTTTTTGCCTTCAGATTTTTCCAAAAATCTGAAAACAAGAAAGCAAGCCTGGCGATGTCCTACTCTCACATGGGGAGACCCCACACTACCATCGGCGCTGCTTCGTTTCACTACTGAGTTCGGCATGGAGTCAGG